>SCTE01000291.1 GCA_004298915.1 Chloroflexota bacterium
TGAAGTAGTTCGACAGGATGTGGACCGCGGTCAACTCGTCGACCGGGATGTTGAAGAAGCCCTGGATCTGTCCCTGGTGAAGGTCCATCGTCAGGATCCGATCGGCGCCCGCGACGGTGATCATGTCGGCGACGAGCCGCGCCGTGATCGGCACTCGGGGCTGGTCCTTCTTGTCGGAACGTCCGTAGCCGTAGTAGGGGACGACCGCGGTGATCCGGCCGGCGCTCGCCCGTTTGAACGCGTCGACCATGATCAGGAGTTCCATGATCGCGTCGTTGACGGTGATCGATTCGTTCACCGGCCGACAGGTCGGCTGGACGATGAACACGTCCTTCTCCCGGACGTTATCGAGGATCTTGACGAAGATGTTCTCGTTCGCGAACTTGAAGACATCCAGGCGCCCGGTCTCGGCTCCCAGGTAGCGAGCAATCTTCCGGGCGAGGTCCGGGTTCGAGTTGCCGTGGTAGATCTCGAACTGGTCGGCGTACACGGAGATCTCCCTGCGCTCGCCGGGTCGAGACGCGCCGCTCAGGCGCCGCGCCCCGGGGTGACGTCGCCGCTCGCGGCTCCACCGCCCCCTGCCGGGTCGCCATTGTCGCCGTTGTCGCGGGCTTCTGCCAGTCCGGGGCGGAAGGCGGCAATCCCGACGACCGCGTCGCCCTCGTTCAGGCGCATCACGATGACCCCGCGCGCGCCGGACGAGTACCGGTTAATCGACTGCAGGTCCGTTCGGACGACCTGGCCATGGGCCGAGATGAGGACCAGCTCCTCGTCCAGCTCGGTGACCTGCTGGACGGCCGTCACGAGGCCGGTCTTGCGGCCTTCGAGGGCGATGAGCCGGACGCCCTGCCCGCCCCGGTGCTTGATCCGGAACTCGCTGACGCCCACCCGCTTTCCGTACCCGGTCTCGGTCAGAACGAGCAGGTCCGCGCCCGGTTGAACCACGCTCATCGACACGACCTTGTCATCCGCCTTCTTCAGGAGACGAATGCCGATCACCCCAGCCGCGTCGCGGCCCATCGGCCGGACCTCGTCCTCGGCGAACCGGGCGAGCATGCCCTGGGCGGTCGAGATGATCACGTCGTCCATGCCTGACGAGACCTCGACCCAGGCCAGCTCATCCTTCTCGTCCAGCGTGATCGCCCGGATCCCGGTCGAGCGGACACGCTCGAACTGCTCGAGCGGGGTCTTCTTGATCTTGCCGTTCGTCGTCGCCAGCACCAGGTAACTGCCGGGCGCGAAGGTCGGCAGCGTGATCGTGGCCACCGGAACTTCGCCCGATTCCACCTGGACGCCCGGCAGGTTGATGATCGGCATGCCCTTGGCCTGCCGGCTGGCATCGGGGATCGAGTGGACCTTGGCCGAGAAGACCCGGCCACGGTTCGTGAAGAACAGGGCCCAGTCATGCGTGTTCGCGACGAGGAGGTGCTTGACGGCGTCCTCCTCGCGAGTCGTGTGGCCGATGATGCCCTTCCCGCCCCGGGCCTGGCGCCGGTACGTGTCGACCGGTTGCCGCTTGATGTAGCCGCGACCGCTGATCGTGATCACGACGTCCTCGTCCGCGATCAGGTCCTCGTCCGTGAGCTCGCGCGAGGAGTCCTCCTGGACGCGGGTCTTGCGCTCGCCGGCGTACTTCCGCTTGATCTCGGTCAGCTCGTCCTTGATGATCGACAGGACCCGCGCCGCGTTCGCGAGGATGTCCTCGAGCTCGGCGATCAGCTGGATGACCTGGAGGTATTCGTCCTCGATCTTCTGGCGCTCAAGGGCCGCGAGGCGGGCAAGGCGCATGTCGAGGATGGCCTGGGCCTGGCGTTCGCTGAGGTCGAAGCCGGTCATCAGGTTCGTGCGGGCGGTCTCGGTATCGGCTGACGCGCGGATGGTCTTGATCACGGCGTCGAGGTTGTCGAGCGCCTTCTTGAGCCCCTCGAGGATGTGGGCGCGATCGCGTGCCTTGCCGAGGTCGAACTCCGTCCGTCGCCGGATGATCTCCCGGCGATGGTCGACGTGGTGCTGGAGGACCGACTTCAACGGCAGCGTCTGGGGCTGTCCGTTGACCAGCGCCAGCATGTTCATGTTGAACGCCGACTGCATGGCCGTGTGCTTGAACAGGTTGTTCAGCACCTTGTGGGGGTTCGAATCGCGCTTGATCTCGATGTAGATCCGCATGCCGTCGCGATCCGACTCGTCGCGCAGGTCGGAGATGCCGTCGATCTTCTTGTCCTTGACGAGTTCGGCGATCTTCTCGAGCAGCGTTGCCTTGTTCACCTGGTAGGGCAGCTCGGTCACGATGATCGCCATCCGATCCGAGCGGACCTCCTCGAACGCGACCTGGGCGCGCATGACGACGCGTCCACGGCCGTGGGCGTACATCTGGCGGATCGCGTCGACGGTCTCCCACTCGCCGGAGATCAGGTTGCGCTGGCGCTCGTAGCGGAAGATGGTCGCCCCGGTCGGGAAGTCGGGGCCCGTCACGAGCGAGGACAGGTCGTCCGAGGTGATCCCCGGATCGTCGATCAGGGCGATCGTGGCATCGACGATCTCGCCGAGGTGGTGGGGCGGGATGTTGGTCGCCATGCCGACCGCGATGCCGGTGCTGCCGTTGATCAGCAGGTTCGGAAGCTTCGCCGGGAGGACCGTCGGTTCCTGCTGCGTGCCGTCGTAGTTGTCGGCGTAGTCGACGGTTTCCTTGTCGATGTCGGCCAGCATCTCGGACGCGATCGCGGTCAGGCGGGCCTCGGTGTAGCGCATGGCAGCGGCCGCGTCGCCGTCAACCGATCCGAAGTTGCCCTGGCCGTCGATGAGCGGGTAGCGCATCGAGAAGTCCTGGGCCAGCCGCACGAGGGCGTCGTACAGGGCGACGTCGCCGTGAGGGTGGTACTTGCCCATGACCTCGCCGACGATCGCCGCACATTTGCGGAACGAGCTCGTCGACGACAGGCCCATCTCGCCCATCGTGTACAGGATTCGGCGATGGACGGGCTTCAGGCCGTCACGTACATCCGGGAGCGCGCGGGCCACGATCACGCTCATCGCGTAGTCGAGGTACGAGACGCGCATCTCATCCTCGATGCGGATGTTCCTGATGTTGGCGGTATTCCCGAGGTCGTCGGTCACGTGATGGAGGCTCCTTCGGTCAGGTCAGCGGCGGTTCGGGCATGGACCGCCCAAGGCCGAGGTCGGCGAATCGTGCGGCGATCGCTGCCGCTTCCGAGGTTGATCTGGCACCGGTCTGGCGGCGGAGGCCGCCGAGCGTCCTCCGGATCGAGCGGGCGTGCTCAGGGTCGAGCTTGGCGAGGACATCGCGGATGACCCACGCGCGCTGGCCGTCGCCGTCGCGGGCGGCCCGGTCGG
>SCTE01000292.1 GCA_004298915.1 Chloroflexota bacterium
GGGCAGACAGCCCGAAGATCGGCAACCGCATGTTCAATGCTCGCGCGGAAACGCTGACCTCCTCGCCCGCCTTCCGCGATGCGTTCCGCCGCCGGCGCTGCCTGGTGCCGGTCGATTCGTTCTTCGAGTGGCGCCGGGAGGGCACGATTCGCCAACCGTTCAGGATCGTCCGGACGGACGGACGCCCGCTCGCCCTGGCCGGTCTCTGGTCAGGCTGGCGAGACCCGGAAACCGAGGAAGTTCGCCGCACGTTCACGATCGTCACCACGACGCCGAATGACCTGATGCGCCCGATCCACAATCGCATGCCGGTCGTCGTGCCTGACGACGCCTGGGACCGCTGGCTCGATCCTTCACTACCCGATCCCGGCGAGCTCCAGGGCCTGCTCGTGCCCGCCCCCGACGACAACCTCGAGGCCTATCCCGTCAGCCGGGCGGTGAACAACGTCCGGAACGACGGCCCCGAGCTGATCGAGCGGCTTCCCGACCCCGACTCCCTCGGTCTCAGCTGACCGGGTCCACCGCCAGGGCGCCGAGCGTTCCGGCCCACGCGTCGGAGGGGACCTCTCCCCGATCGAGCCGGACGGCGAACGCGGCGACGAAACCGGCGAACGTCCCGTCCGGATCGGATGCCGGGGCTGCGAGGACCGTGGCGTCCACCGGCATGGCTGGATCATCGGTTGCGTCATGGTCGACGTTGACGACCACCAGCGGCGCCCCGGCGAACGCCGCGCCTTCCGCGACCGCGGTCAGGAGGCCGGGCTCAAGACCCGCGGCGACCACCACTCGTACCTCGGGCAGGTAGCGGAGGGCGAGCGAGACGTCCGCGGACTCCATCGGCCGATCCTGCGTGCGAAGGACGGCGGCGTGCCCGATGCCGGCCTCAGCCAACTCGAGGACGAGGCGATCACCATTGGCGCCCTCCGGGACGATCCCGATGACCTGGACCGCTGCCCCTGATCGCGCTGCCGCCGCGGCAATCGCCTGGCTCATGGCCGGCTGACCGGCCCTCGTCCTCAACGCTCCGCACACGACGATCATCCCCGAAGCGTACCTGAGCCGCGTTGCTTGCCCGCGACAGTCGGCCATGAACCACGGTTCGGAAGTGGTGCGCCGACGCGCCATTGGCATTGAGATCGCAAGGTCCCTGCTGGTAGCGTCGGTTGATGTCCGTGAAGCCACCCCGATCGCGGCTCCGTTTGCGTGCCCTCGAGCGTCGCGTCCAATCGCCTCACACGAGAGCGACCGTAGTCCTAGGAGCTCCACGCTCGAGTGCGGGACAGTCGGTAACGGAGTTCGCGCTCGTCGTCCCGTTTCTCCTGATCATCCTGCTGACCGTCGCGGACTTCGGCCGCTACTTCGCCGCATCGCTCAACGTCGAGTCAATCGCCCGCACGGCCGCCGAGGTGTCCGCCCAGGAGTACCTCCGGGCCGGGACGACCGACTACGCCGCGATCCACGGGTACGCCTGGCAATCCGTCTGCGACGAGGCCAAGGGGCTTCCCAACGTGACCTACAACGGGCCCGCCACCGAGTGCGACGGGATACCGACCGAGGTTTGCGTCCACGATTCGGTCGATCCGTCATGCGCGACGACGTACAACGCTGGCGGAGGTGTGCCTCCCGAGTGCTCCGTCATCACTGACCCGATTTCGAACGCGCAGACCGGAGGATCCGAGCTCAGTAAGTACGTCGAGGTGCGAGTTTGCTACCGGTTCAGCACCGTCTTCGGGTTCTCGATCCCGTTCCTCGGCGGTGACCTGACCACCCTGTCGGGAAACTTCTACATCCAGAAGATCCGGACGTTCACCGTGGCTGACTACTGATGCGTCGCCCTCGTTTCGTTCGAGGCGGATCTCGCGACGGACATCGCGGGCAGGGGCTTGCCGAATTTGCGCTCGTCGCTCCTCTCGGCATGATGCTCATCTTCGGGATCATCTCGACCGGACTCTGGGTGTTCTACCAGCAGCAGCTCACGAACGTGGCCAGGGAAGCGGCGCGCTACGCGGCCATCCATAGCTCCACGGCGATCTGCCCGACCGCGTCATGGCGCGACCCGAATGCCCCTCCAGCGTCGTACCCGCTTGCTCCCTACCAGTGCGACGGCCCGAACCAGGGCTGGCCCAAGATGACCGCCCACGCCCGGAGAAGCGTCTGGGGCACCAATCCGGGCGCCGTGTATGTCAATGCCTGCTGGTCCGGCTATGTCCCGTCCTACGTGACAATCCCGGGCGACGGCAACTACTCCGCGGCCTCGGGATTCCCCATCGCGGACCATCCTCCCGAGGAGGGCGGCGCACCCAACCAGTTCGTCCAATGCAACATCGGCGGCATCAACCCCGTCACGAACGCCGGTGCGCTTGCCTGTGGCCCTGCCCTCACGACGGCCAATGACGATCCGGCAAGCGACATGCCCGGCAATCAGGTCACCGCCTATGCCTGCATGCAGTGGTCTCCGCCGCTCGCGGGTTTCCTGCTCATTCCGTCCAGCGTCACCATGCGAGCCGTCATCACGGAGGTTATCCACCGCCAGCAATGAAGACCCCCATGAAGCCGATTGAACGACCCGATCACGGCCAGATCCTGGTGCTCTTCGCGGGTGGCCTCATCGCAATCCTGCTGGTCGGCGCCCTCGTCGTCGACCTCGGGATGGTCTTCATGCAACGCCGCCAGGAGCAGAACGCCGCCGACCCTGGCGCCCTGGCAGCGGCCCGGTATCTGCGGCCGACCGCCAACGTCGCCAAGATGTGGACTGCCGCCTGCTTCTACGCCGTACAGAACGGCTACGCAGCGAAGCGCACCGACAACAGCGCTGCATGTGACCCAGGGGGGGCCCTCGATGGATCCACCCTGACCGTCAACTGGCCGCCAAGTCCCGGTGCGGTCGAGTACGCCGGCAACAAGAACTACGTCGAGGTGGTCATCGGCAAACCGCATCGGAGCCTGCTTGCCGGGATCGTCAACCTCGGCACGTTCAACGTCGCGACCTCGGCGGTTGCGGCCAACGATGATGGGACCGGTGGATCCAGCAGCCTCGTCGCGCTGTCCGACCAGGGTTGCGGGAGTGTGGCAGCAGCCAAG
>SCTE01000293.1 GCA_004298915.1 Chloroflexota bacterium
GGCCGGCGAGGTCCTGTTCGACGGGCAGGACCTCCTGAAGGTGTCCCAGACCGAGATGCGGGCGATTCGCGGGAACCGGATCAGCATGATCTTCCAGCAGCCGACCTCGGCCCTCAATCCCGTCTGGGACGTCGGTCGCCAGATCGGCGAGGTCCTCGAGGTCCACCGGAACATGAAGCGCTCGGCGGCGCGCGGCCAGGCCCTCGAGCTGCTGAAGATGGTCGGGATCCCCGACGCCAAACGGCGCCTGGAGGCCTATCCCCACGAGCTGTCCGGCGGCATGGCCCAGCGCGTGATGATCGCCATGGCCCTGGCCTGCGAACCGGAGCTCCTCATCGCGGACGAGCCGACGACCGCGCTCGACGTGACCATCCAGGCCCAGATCCTCGACCTGATGCGTGACCTCCGTGATCGAACCGGGACCGCGATCATCCTGATCACCCACGATCTCGGCGTCGTCGCCGAGACGTGCGACCGCGTGGCGGTGATGTACGCCGGCGAGATCATCGAGCAGGCCAAGGTCGACGAGCTGTTCTCCGCCCCGAAGCACCCGTACACGCGGGGCCTGCTCGGCTCGATCCCCGTCCTCGGGGACGTGCGGGAGTCGCTGACGGTCATTCCGGGCAACGTGCCCAACCTGATCGACCTCCCGCCCGGCTGCCGGTTCGCGCCCCGCTGCGCGGCCCGCGTCGAGTTCGGGGTCAGCCAGGCCGACGCGCTCCATCCGGCCCTCCTGCCGATCGTCGAGGGCCATGAGGCCCGCTGCTGGATGTACCACGACGAGACTGGGCGCCTTCGGCCG
Source organism: Chloroflexota bacterium (assembly GCA_004298915.1). Classification (GTDB taxonomy): domain Bacteria; phylum Chloroflexota; class Limnocylindria; order Limnocylindrales; family CSP1-4; genus UBA5189. Next base: position 803 of record SCTE01000293.1, read on the forward strand.
GTGCCCCTCGACCAGGTGGAGGCGCCGGCATGAGCGAGACCGCCGCCACGCCGCTCCTGCAGGTACGCGACCTCGTCAAGTACTTCCCGGTCCATGGCGGGGTGCTCCAGCGCGTCGTGGGGCAGGTCAAGGCCGTCGACGGCGTCAGCTTCGACATCAGGCGCGGCGAAACGCTCGGCCTCGTGGGCGAGTCGGGTTGCGGCAAGACGACGGTCGGGCGGCTGATCCTCCGGCTCATCGAGCCGACCGCGGGCTCGATCACCTTCGACGGGACCGACATCACGGCGCTCCGGGGAGCCGCCCTCAAGCCGTTCCGACGCAAGATCCAGATCATCTTCCAGGATCCCTACGCCTCGCTCGACCCGCGGACGCCGATCGGCGACAGCATCGGCGAGGGCCTCCGGATCCACGGGCTGGGCAATGCAGCCGAGCGGCTGGACAAGGTCCGCAAGATGATGGATCTCGTCGGCCTGGCGCCGTACCACGCGCGGCGCTATCCGCACGAGTTCTCGGGCGGGCAGCGCCAGCGGATCGGCATCGCCCGGGCGCTCGTGCTGGAGCCGGACCTGCTCGTGTGCGACGAACCCGTCTCCGCGCTCGACGTCTCGATCCAGGCCCAGGTCCTGAACCTCCTGAAGTCGCTCCAGCGCGAACTCGGCCTGACCTACGTGTTCGTGGCCCACAACATGGGCGTGGTCGAGCACATCAGCGATCGCGTGGCGGTGATGTACCTCGGGCGGATCGCGGAGGTCGCGGACCGACAGACGATCTTCCGGGACCCGCATCATCCGTACACGCAGGCCCTCATGTCGGCGATCCCGATTCCGGATGCTCGCCGTCGGCGGCGCCGCGTGATCCTGGCCGGCGACGTGCCCTCGCCGCTCAATCCGCCGTCGGGCTGTCGGTTCCACCCGCGTTGCCCGCTTCGCGAACGGCTCGGCAATCCGGAGATCTGTGCCACCGACCAGCCGGATCTCATCGTCCGGGCCGGCACGGATCCGGTCGAGCACCTGGCCGCCTGCCACTTCGTGTCCGAGCGGGACGCCCCGCTGCACCTCGGCGGCTAGGACCGCCGGACCTGCGACGGCGGAGGGGCTCAGCGCGGACAGGACCGTGCGGCGAGCGCCTCCGGCAGACGCTAGCGGAGCAGTTGTCGCTTCATGAAGATCGCCTGATCCGCGAGATCGCCCAGCCTCGGGCTGATCGCCACGTAGGCCTTGTTGCCGGCGAAGAAGGTCACGAATCCGGCCTGCACCGCCTCCGTGTCGCCGGCATTCATCCCGTCGATGACGGCCTGGGCACCCTCGATCATCTGGGCGTACGCAGCCGCCAGCTCGTCGCCGACGACCTTGGTGGCGGGATAGTCCTGGAGGCGCGGAACGTTCTTCTGGTTGCCCTTCAGGAAGGTGAGGGCGTCCGACATCACCTGGAGCACCTTCACGGCGTCGTTCGAATCCACGGCCCCGACGACGTCGTTGGCCATCTTCGTGAAGTCACCGTCGGCCGCCCCGAGCGCGATCGTCGCCTCGACGACGCCGGTCGGCCAGAACGTCGGCTTGGGCGTCGGGAGGCCGCTCCCGGCAGCGCTCGGCGATGCGGCGGTGGAGGGCGGCTGGGTCGCCGCACCGCCGCAGGCCACGAGGACCAGCGCCACGGCGAGGCCCACGGCCAGGGCGACCGTCCATTGCGAGCCGGCGCCACGCACGGCGCTCCGATGTCGAACATTCCGCATGGTTCAGCCGGCGATCGCCGTCTCCACCGCAGACTGTCGCTCCGCGACATCCTGGACGACCGTCTCGTTGATCTCGGAAACGAAGTGGCACGCCGCCCGATGGCCGGTCTCATCGATCACGCGAAGCTCCGGATCGGTCGTGACGCACAGCTCCGGGTTGCCGAGTCGCTCGCGCAGCCAGCACCGGGTGTGGAACCGGCAGCCCGACGGGGGCGCGGCCGGCGACGGCACGTCGCCTTTGAGGACGAGGCGCTTCCGGCGCTTCCGGGGATCCGCATCGGGGATGGCCGACAGGAGCGCGACCGTGTACGGGTGGCTCGCGTTCTTGTAGAGCTCCTCGACGGTGCCGACCTCGACGAGCTTGCCGAGGTACATGACCCCGATCCGGTCGCTGAAGTACTCCACGACCGAGAGGTTGTGGCTGATGAACAGGTACGTCAGGTTGAGGTCGCGCTTGAGGTCCAGGAGGAGGTTGAGGACCTGGCTCTGGATCGACACGTCGAGGGCCGAGACCGGCTCGTCACAGACGATGAAGTCGGGGCTGAGCGCGAGGGCCCGGGCGACGCCGATGCGCTGGCGCTGGCCGCCCGAGAACTCGTGCGGGTACCGGCGCGTGTAGTCCCGGCGCAGCCCGACGATCTCGAGCGAATCCTCGACCCGCTTGTCCCGTTCGGCCCGGTCGGTGATGCCCTGGGCGACGAGGCCCTCGCCGATGATGTCCGAGATCGGCATCCGCGGGTTGAGTGACCCGAACGGGTCCTGGAAGATGATCTGCATCTTCCGGCGCAGCGGTCGCATGTCGTCGGCCGCGACGTCGTCGAGCTCGTAGCCGTTGAAGATGACGCGCCCGTCGGTCGGCGGGGTGAGCTGGAGGAGCGTCCGGCCGAGCGTCGTCTTGCCGCAGCCGGATTCGCCCACGAGCGCGAAGACCTCGCCGCGCATGACGTCGAAGTCGACCCCGTCGACCGCGTAGATCGTGCCGACCTGCCGGCGCAGGAGTCCACCCATGATCGGGAAGTGCTTCTTCAGGCCACGCACGGAGACCAGCGGGTCCTCGGATTCCGTGGCCGCGTCGGGGGTCGCGACCGCCGCGGCGACCGCCGCGCTCGGGGCGGCTTCCCCGGCATTGGCCGAGGCGGACGGCGCGATCAGGTCGACGATGGCATGTTCGGCCTCGAGGACATCGACCGTCGCGATCTTCGGGCCATCGACGTCACGATCGGTGAACCAGCGCCGGCCCCGGGTCATGGACCAGGTCACCGGGAACCCGATGGCCGCCATCAGCGCCCCGAGCACGGCCACGGCGAAGGCCTTGTTGCCGTCGGCGTTCGGGACGCCGCTCGACCCGACGATCAGCGCGACGCCGATCCCGGCGTAGACGACCCCGACCGCCATGGCGAGAACGAAGCTCCACATCTTCCGGTCACGGAACCCGCGTGTCGAGATGAAGCCAAGGATCACGAACACGTACGCCGGCCAGAGCGTCTCGAGGGCCGAGACGCCGGCGCTCAGGCGCAGGAACACGATCGAGACCACGAGGATCCCGATGATGATCAGGAACAGGATCGTGAGGCCGAGGTAGATGGCCCGGGCCCGCTGGAGCGGGGCGATCAGGCGGCGCCGCAGCCGGCCCTTGACGACCGGGTTCGCAAGGTCATCCATGTGGGACATCGTGGCTCCCTGCGCTTCCATCAGCGAGGCCCCGCCGGGAGGCTGCGCCCGACGCTCATCGCGGTCCGGTGATGCTCGAGCGACGCCGACAGGCGGCTGGCGCCCTCCGGGGTGTGCAGGTGGCACCGGGCCAGGTGCTGCTCACCGGTCGTGCGATTGAGATCCGGCGCGACTGTCCGGCATCGGTCCCAGGCGTACGGACAGCGCGGCTCGAACCGACAGGCCGGCGGCAGGTTGAACGGCGACGGAACGACGCCCTTGATCGCCGACAGGCGGCCGCCCCGCTTCTCCACGGTCGGGATCGACTCGAGGAGGCCCATCGTGTACGGCGCCCGCGGCTCGAGCAGGACATCGTTGACCGACCCTGATTCGACGACCTCGCCGGTGTACATGACCACGACGTTGTTGACCATCTCGGCGACGACCCCGAGGTCGTGGGTGATCAGCAGGAGCGCCGACCCGGTCTTCTGCTGGATGTCCTTGAGGAGCTCGAGGATCTGGGCCTGGATCGTCACGTCGAGGGCCGTCGTCGGTTCGTCGGCGATGATCAGCTTCGGGTCGCAGGACAGGGCCATGGCGATCATCACGCGCTGCCGCATGCCGCCCGACATCTCGTGGGGGTACTGCTTCACCCGTCGCTCGGGGC
>SCTE01000294.1 GCA_004298915.1 Chloroflexota bacterium
CGATCTCTCGAGAACGTCGACATCGATCCGGTCACCCGCGACCTCAACCTCGATAGCGAGCGCTTCACCGAGAACACGCGAGCGGCCTATCCCCTCGACTTCATCGGCAACGCCGACCCGAACGGGATCGCCGGGTCGCCGCGGACCGTGGTCTTCCTGACCGCCGATGCGTTCGGCGTGCTGCCACCGATCTCGCGCCTGACCCGCGAGCAGGCCGCCTACCATTTCATCTCGGGGTACACGGCCAAGCTCGCCGGCACCGAGATCGGCGTCAAGGAGCCGACGGCGACGTTCTCAGCCGGGTTCGGCGCGCCGTTCCTGCCGCGGCATCCGGGCGTCTACGCCCACATGCTCATGGATCGCCTGGAGGCGTTCGATGTCCCGGTCTGGCTCGTGAACACGGGCTGGACCGGCGGTCCCTACGGGGTCGGACAGCGGATGAACATCAATCACACCCGGAACATGGTTCGCGCCGCGATCAATGGCGCACTTGCCGACGTGCCGACGATCGAGGATCCGATCTTCCGGGTCGCGGTCCCGACGGCCGTTCCGGGCGTCCCGACGGAGGTCTTGTTCCCGCGAACGACCTGGTCCGACCCGGCCGAGTACGATCGGGCGGCAACCCGAATCGCCGCGATGTTCCACGCCAACTTCGCCGCCTACGCGGATGGCGTGAGCCAGGAGGTCCGCGACGCCGGCCCGATCGATGTCGGCGTCGTCGATGCCGTCGGCCGATCGGGGCCCGCCGAGGGCTAGGGCCGCCCAGACCATCACGAACCAAGCGTTGCAGCGGAACCCTGGAGACGCCATGAATCGCCCGAGAGTCACCGTCGTCGGAGCCGGCAATGTCGGCGCAACGACCGCCCAGCGGATTGCCGAAGCCGGGCTGGCCGACGTCGTGCTCGTCGATATCGTCGAGGGACTCCCGCAGGGCAAGGCGCTCGATCTCGCCGAGGCCGCGCCGGTCATGGGCCACGATGCCCGGATCACGGGCACGAACGACTACGCCGATACCGCCGGATCGTCGATCGTGGTGGTCACATCGGGCCTCGCCCGGCAGCCGGGCATGAGCCGGGACGACCTCCTTGCCAAGAACGCGGGCATCGTCCGCTCGGTCGTGGAGCAGGCGGTCAAGCACTCGCCGGACTGCATCCTGATCATCGTCACCAACCCCCTCGACGCCATGTGCCACGTGGCGATGGAGGCGTCCGGGTTCCCGCGGGAACGCGTCATCGGCATGGCCGGCGTCCTCGATTCCGCCCGGTTCCGGACATTCATCGCCATGGAGCTCGGCGTCTCGGTCGAGGACACGCACGCATTCGTCCTCGGCGGCCACGGCGACACCATGGTCCCGTTGCCTCGCTACTCAACGGTTGCGGGCATCCCGATCACGGAGCTGATGACCCCCGAGCGGGTGGCCGCCCTCGTGGACCGGACCGCCAACGGCGGCGCGGAGATCGTGGCCCTCCTCAAGGCCGGGAGCGCCTACTACGCGCCGGCGGCCTCGACGTACGAGATGGTGGACGCGATCCTCGGCGATCGAAAGCGGGTCCTTCCGTGTGCTGTGCACCTGGAGGGTGAGTACGGCGTGAACGGGCTGTTCGTCGGCGTGCCGGTGGTCCTGGGGGCACGGGGCATGGAGCGGATCATCGAGATCGACCTGACAGCCGAAGAGAACACGGCCTTCCAGCGCTCGGCCGCCGCGGTCCAGGAGCTGGTGGACAAGCTGCACGTCTGACCCGCGACATCGACACCGGCGTCAAGGGAGAAGCGGATTCCGGCCTCGTGATTCCGGGCCGCGTCGCCGCGGCTACACTCCCGAGGTGATCTCCAGGCCCGATCGCCGCATCTCGCCGCTGGCCCGATGACCGCCGTCATCACCTTCGAATTCGACCCGCTTGTCTACTTCGGCGATGTCAGCGTCCGGTTGCAGACGCTCGCGATCGTGGCGGTCGTCTTCATCGCGCTCGTGGTCCTGGCCCGGATTGCGCAGCTGACCCCTGCCGCGAGCCCATACGTCCCGCCGCCGAGCCTGCGCGCCGCCGAGCTGCCGTTTCTCGTCCTCGGCATGATCCCCGGGGCCGTGCTGGGCGGGCGCCTCGACTACGTCCTCTCTCACCTCGACTTCTACGTCGCCCATCCGGCCTCGATCCTCGATCCGACCCAGGGTGCCCTCGGGCTCGGGCTGGCCGTTCCGGGAGCGATCCTCGGAGCCACGTTCATCGGCGACCTGATGGATGCCCAGATCGATCGGTGGATGCACGCCGCGACCCTGCCGGCCCTGCTCGCGCTCGGCCTGGGCAAGTT
>SCTE01000295.1 GCA_004298915.1 Chloroflexota bacterium
ACGGTCCGCCGGATCGTGGCCAGGCTCGATTCGCTCGCCCCGGAGCGGGCGCGGTTCCTGGCCGGATTCGCCTACATCCTGGCCCGCGCCGCGCACGCCGATCTCGACATCAGCCCCGAGGAGACGGCGGTCATGGAAACCGCGGTTCGCGACCTCGGCGATCTCGACGAGGCGCAGGCCGTCCTCGTCATCCAGATGGCGAAGCTCCAGTCACGTGCCAAGTTCGGGACCGAGGACTACCTCGTGACCCGCGAGTTCGCCGGGTTCGCGACCGAGGAGCAGAAGCTCGCCGTCCTGCGGGCGGCCTTCGCGGTCGGGGCGGCCGATGACGAGATCTCGAACGACGAGGCGCAGACGATCAACCAGATCGCGTCTGAACTGGGCATCGACCGGCCCACGCTCAACCAGGTCCGTGAGGCCTACGTGGATCGGTTCAGGGCGATTCGCGCGGCGAGGCGCCTGGCCCGAAGGTGAATCCCGGCGGCACGTGGCGTTTCCGAACCCGCGGGCCCGGCGCCGGCCGCGCCCCTACTGCAGCGTCGCGCTCGCGATGCCGGTCCCGAGGCGGCGCTGGACCTCGGCGAGGAGGTCCGCGTCGTACGCGACGGCCTGTTTCAGCTCCATCGGCAGGGCGCTTCCGCCCGGGGCCGGGATATGGACCACCACCCGGGTCTCGCCCGGCCGCTCGCGGACGAGCTGGCGGAACGTCTCCATCGCCCGGACCAGCTGATCCGCGGGCGCTCCGCCGAACCGGACGTGCAGGATCTGGCCGACGTTCGCCGATTCGATCGGGGCCGTGGCGGCGGAGGCCTCGGCGACGACCTGGCGTCGCGCTTCCTCGGGCAGGGTCGGCGAGTCATCGTGGTCGTGCCGGGGGTCCTGGGCGCCGTCGTTCGCCGGCTCATGGGCCGGGATCGGCTCGGCCGGCGCGATCGGCGGCAGGGCGGCGACGGATGGGGTGAGCGGTGCGGCTGCACCGACGGCAGCGACCGAATCGGCGCGGAGGGGCGACACGTAGCCGACCGACGGCCGCGGGCCGGACGGTACCGACGTGACCGGCGCCGGGGTCCTCCTGCCACGGTCCCCGTACCCGTTTGGGCCGTTGCCGTTCGACCCGTTGCCGTTCGACCCGTTCCGCTCGACACCGGCGCGCTCGAACCGGTTCGATTCCCCGGCCCCGTTGGCGTCCGCTGCCTGGCCCGGCGCGCCGGGTCGCCGGCGGAAGGCGCCACGGTCCCCGGCGGCGACATCCCTGGCGAAGGCTTCGGGTCCCTTGACCACGGCCTCGTCCCAGGTCGTCACGAGGTCGGCGAGGAGCGAGACCTCGTCGCCGCGATGGTCGATCCGGCCGGCCACGAGCAGGATCGAGCCCTCGGCCCAGACCGGGCCGGTCTGCTCATAGAGCTTCGGGAAGACGACGACCTCCATCGATCCCTGGAGGTCCTCGAGGGTCACGACGGCCATCGTGGCCCGGGCGCGGGTGACGATCGACCGCGTGCCGACGACGATCCCGCAGACCACGATGCGTTGTCCATCGAGCGAATCGTCCTTGAGGTCGGCGGAGTAGGCCGTCACGAAGTCGCCGACCCGGTCCGCGACCTCGCCCATCGGATGCTCGGACAGGTACAGCCCGAGGAGCTCCTTCTCCCAGCGCAGGCGCTCCCGGCCCGGAGCCTCGGGCGTCTGCGGGAGTGGCCGCTCGAGCGCCGCGGCATCCGTGGCGCCCATGTCGAAGAACGAGGTCTGGCCGCTGATCCGGTCCCGCTGCGTCGCCTGCGCGGCGGCGATCGCATCGTCGAGCCCGAGGAGGATCTGGGCGGGATGCCCGAACGCGCTCAGCGTGCCGACCTTGGCCAGCGCCTCGAGGACCTTGCGATTGGCGAGGCGCAGGTCGATCCGGGTGCAGAAATCGGTCAGCGAGCGGAACGGTCCGTCGGCGTCGCGCGTGGCGATGATCGATTCGATCGCGCCCTGGCCGACGTTCTTGACGGCGAGCAGGCCGAACCGGATCGCGTCGCCCTCGACCGTGAACTCGAGCTGGCTGGCGTGCACGTCGGGCGGCCGGACCTCGATTCCGAGTCGCCGACACTCGGCGACGGCCGCCGCGACCTTGTCCTCGGAGCTCCGGAAGGCCGACAGGACGCTGGTCATGTACTCGACCGTGTAGTTCGCCTTGAGATAGGCGGTCTGGTACGCGATCAGGCCGTAGCACGTGGCGTGGGCCTTGTTGAACCCGTAGCGCTCGAACGGCTCGAACGCCTTGAACACCGCGTCGATCGTCTGGGGCGGGACACCGCGCTCCGCCGCCTGGGTGACGAACTTCTCCTTCTGGGCGCGGAGCACGGATGACTTCTTCTTGCGGATCGCGTAGCCGAGGGTGTCGGCCTCGGGCCCCGTGAACCCACCGAGCGCGATGGCGGCGGCCATGATGTCTTCTTGGTAGACGAAGATCCCGTACGTCCGTTCGAGGAATGGCTCGAGCAGCGGATGGAGGTAGGTGACCGGCTCCTGGCCGTGCTTGCGGCGGATGTAGGCAGGGATGTTGTCCATCGGCCCCGGGCGATACAGGGCGACCATCGCGGCGAGGTCGAAGACGGACGTCGGCTGGAGCTCCCGAACGTAGCGGCGCATGCCCGCGGACTCGAGCTGGAAGATGCCCGTCGTCTCGCCCGACGCGAGCAACTCGAACGTCGCCGCGTCGTCGAGCGGGATGTGATCGAGGTCGATCTCGATGCCCCGGTGCTGCTTCACGAGGTCCACGGCGTTCTTGAGGATCGTCAGGTTCGAGAGGCCCAGGAAGTCGAACTTCAGCAGACCGAGATCCTCGATCGCGTGCATCTCGTACTGGGTCATCAGCGAGTCGGAGTTGGTGGCCTTCTGGAGCGGCATGAGCTCGGTCAGCGGTTCGCGGCTGATGACCACCCCGGCAGCGTGGGTCGAGGCGTTCCGGGCGACGCCCTCGAGCTGCTTCGCGAACTCGATGACCTTCCGGACGCCCTCGTCCGCGGCGACCATCTCGCGGAGGGGCGGGCTGATCTCGAGCGCCTCGTCGAGCTTGATCCCGAGCTGGTTCGGGATGGCCTTGGCGATCCGGTCCACGTCGCCGTAGGGATGGCCGAGGACACGCCCGACGTCCCGGATCGCGG
>SCTE01000296.1 GCA_004298915.1 Chloroflexota bacterium
TGCTGACGAGCACCTTGACCTTGTTCCGCTCGGGGTTCACCTCGTCCACGGTCCCGATGAACTCCGCGAACGGGCCGTCGGTGACGCGAACACTCTGGCCCTTCTGGAAGGCCACGCGGTACTTCGGCGTCTCCACGCCCATCTGGCGGAGGATCTGCTTGACCTCGTGCTCATCGAGTGGAATGGGCTCGTTGCGCGTGCCGGGAATGTTGGCGCCGCCGACGAAGCTGGTGACGCCGGGCGTGTTGCGGACCACGAACCAGCTGTCCGGGTCCAGCGTCATCTCCACGAGCACGTAGCCCGGGTACACCTTCTTCTGCACGGTGTGCCGCTGGCCCTGCCTGATCTCGATCTCATCCTCCATCGGGACGAGCACCTGGAAGATCTTGTCCTCCATGCCCATCGATTCGATGCGGTGCTCGAGGTTGGCCTTCACCTTGTTCTCATAGCCGGAATACGTGTGGATCACGTACCAGCGCTTTTCCGCGACCCGGGTCTCTGTCGACTGCTCAGTCATCACGTGTTCCCTAGGAGCCCTTGGCCAGGAGCTGGACGGCCTGGAAGAAGACGAAATCGAACACGGTGATGTACAGGCCCACGGCGAGGCTCACCACGAACACCAGCACGGTCAGATTCCGCGTCTGTTCCCGGGTTGGCCAGGAGACCTTCTTCAGTTCGGACCACGCTTCGTCGATGAAGCGCCGGATGCGTTCCACGGCTCTCGCTTCAATTCTGTGAGGTGGCAGGGGCGATAGGACTCGAACCTACAACCGCTGGTTTTGGAGACCAGTGCTCTGCCAATTGAGCTACACCCCTGCGAGCGCGGGTTGGCTATTTCGCCTCCCGATGGAGGGTGTGCTTACGACATCGAGGACAGAACTTGTTCAGTTCGATCCGGTTGGGATCGTTCTTCCGGTTCTTCCTCGTGGTATAGGTCCGCTCCTTGCATTCGGTGCAGGCGAGCTGGAGGGTTGGTCGGGCTTCGACTCTTGCCATCGGTTACTCGGTGATGCTCGTGATCGCGCCGGCACCGACGGTCCGGCCACCCTCGCGGATGGCGAAGCGCTGGCCGGTCTCGAGGGCGATCGGGGTGATGAGCTCGACGCTCATCTCGACGTTGTCACCGGGCATGACCATCTCGGCGCCGTCGGGCAGGCCGATGGAGCCCGTGACGTCGGTCGTCCGGAGGTAGAACTGCGGGCGGTAGCCGTTGTAGAACGGGGTGTGCCGGCCGCCCTCCTCCTTGGACAGGACGTAGACCTGGGCCTGGAACTTCGTGTGGGGCTTGACGGAGCCGCTCTTGGCGAGGACCTGGCCGCGCTCGATCTCCTCGCGCTCGATGCCGCGCATGAGGCAGCCGACGTTGTCGCCCGCCCGGCCCTCGTCGAGGAGCTTCTTGAACATCTCGACGCCGGTGATGACGATCTTGCGGGTCGCCTTGACCCCGATCAGCTCGACCTCGTCGCCGACCTTGACGATGCCGCGCTCGATCCGGCCCGTGGCGACGGTGCCGCGGCCCTTGATCCCGAAGACGTCCTCGACCGGCATGAGGAACGGCTTGTCGATGGCGCGCTCGGGGTTGGGGATGTACGAATCGACCGCATCCATGAGCTCCTGGATCGGCGCGTAGGCGGGATCGGACGGGTCGTCGCCGGCCTCGAGGGCTTTGAGAGCGGAGCCCCGGATGACCGGGATGTCGTCACCCGGGAAGTTGTACTTGGAGAGGAGCTCGCGGACCTCGAGCTCGACGAGGTCGAGGAGCTCGGGATCGTCGACCGCGTCGACCTTGTTGAGGAAGACGACGATGTACGGCACCTCGACCTGGCGGGCGAGGAGGATGTGCTCCCGGGTCTGGGGCATCGGGCCGTCGGTCGCGGCGACGACGAGGATCGCGCCATCCATCTGGGCGGCGCCGGTGATCATGTTCTTGATGTAGTCGGCGTGGCCTGGGCAGTCGACGTGGGCGTAGTGGCGGGCGTCGGTCTCGTACTCGACGTGGGCGATCGCGATGGTGATCCCGCGCTCACGCTCCTCGGGGGCATTGTCGATCGTGTCGAACGCGCGGTACTCCGCCTCGCCCTTGAGCGCGAGGTACTTCGTGATGGCCGCGGTCAGGCTCGTCTTGCCATGGTCGATATGGCCGATCGTGCCGATATTCACGTGCGGCTTGGTGCGCTCGAACTTCTTCTTGGCCATCTTGGCTGCTCCTGGCTCTTGTGCCGACGTTAGGAAACGCGTGACTTGGCGACGAGTTCCTGGGCCAGATTGCCCGGGACCTCGGCGTAATGGGACAGTTCCATCGAGTAGCTCGCCCGTCCCTGGGTCATCGACCGCAGGTCCGTGGCGTAGCCGAACATCTCGGCGAGCGGCACCGCAGCCTGGACGACCGTCGTCGTCCCGCGGTTCTCGCTGCCTTCCATGATTCCGCGGCGACTGTTCAGGTCGCCGATGACGTCGCCCATGAACGAGTCGGGCATCGTCACCTCGACCCGCATCATCGGCTCGAGGATGGCCGGGCTCGCGCGCTCGACCGCATCCTTGATCGCCATCGAGGCGGCGATCTTGAAGGCCATCTCCGAGGAGTCGACTTCGTGGTACGAGCCGTCGAACACGGTCACCTTGACGTCGACCATCGGGAACCCGGCATAGATGCCGGTGTCGAGGGCCTCCTTGATGCCCATCTGGACCGCGCGCATGTATTCGCGCGGGATGGTCCCACCGACGATCTTGTCGACGAACTCGAAGCCCGCGCCCTTGTCGTTCGGCTCGGCCGTCAGGACGACGTGCCCGAACTGGCCCTTGCCACCGGTCTGGCGCTTGAAGAGGCCGTTGCCTTCGGCCGGGCGGCGGATCGTCTCGCGGTAGGAGACCTGCGGACGCCCGACGTTGGCGGCCACCTTGAACTCGCGGACCATCCGGTCGACGATCACGTCGAGGTGCAGCTCGCCCATGCCGGCGATGAGGGTCTCGCCGCTCTCCGGGTCGGTCTTGACCCGGAACGTCGGGTCTTCCTCGGCCAAGCGCTGGAGGGCGATGCCCATCTTGTCCTGGTCGGCCTTGGTCTTCGGCTCGATCTTGACCTCGATGACCGGCTCCGGGAAGGAGATGGTCTCGAGCAGGATCGGATGATCGATGTCGGAGAGCGTGTCGCCGGTGAAGGTGTCCTTGAGCCCGACGATCGCGGCGATGTCGCCTGCGTAGACCTCGTCGATCTCCTCGCGATGGTTGGCATGCATCTGGAGGATCCGGCCGACGCGCTCGCGCTTGCCCTTGGCCGTGTTCTGGACGTACGAGCCGGCCTTCAACGTGCCCGAGTAGACGCGGAAGAAGGCGAGCTTCCCGACGAACGGGTCAGCGGCGATCTTGAACGCCAGGGCCGAGAAGGGCTCCTTGTCATCGACGACGCGGACGAGCTCCTCGTCCGTCCCCGGGCGAAGACCGATGGTCGGAGGCACGTCGAGCGGCGACGGCAGGAAGTCGGTGACCGCGTCGAGCATCGGCTGGACGCCCTTGTTCTTGAGCGCCGATCCGGTCAGGACCGGGACGAACTTCGATTGCAGGGTCCCGAGACGAAGGC
>SCTE01000297.1 GCA_004298915.1 Chloroflexota bacterium
GACGAGCCCGGCTGGTCCTCCTCACCGTGCTCGTCGATCCATGCCCGCGAGTGTAGGCCGGCCAGGTCCCGGTCGACGCTTGGGACTTGACACTCACCCGCGGATCAATGCATATTCATATAAACCGCTGTTGATGTGTCGTCGGTCGCCGCACGGAGGAACCCCCCTGAGCCCATCTCCCGCTCGCATTCGATCCACCTTCGCGGCGGTCGTGGACCAGCCCGATGACCTGCGCGCGGTGCGACTGATCCACAAGACCCTGTCGGACGTGAATCGGCTGCGGATCGTCCGCCGCCTGGCACAGGGCGAGGCGTCGGTCACCGAGCTCATCGATCACGTGGGGCTGAGCCAGCCGCTCGTGTCGTGGCACCTCGGCAAGCTCCGCCTCGCGGGACTCGTCGAGACGCGACGGGCCGGTCGAGAAACGGTCACGCGACTGATCCCCGAGGCCTGGGATCGCTTCGCGACGTACGAGCGGCGCGTGCTCGGCCTCACCGCCACCGACGCCTCGCGGAGCGCGGCGTCATGAGCGGCTCGATCGTCTCGGCCGGCCTGCGTACCCGAGTGCGCGGCATGGCCGAACCCGTGGCGCGCGGTTTCGGCCGCCTCGGCCTCACGCCGAACCACCTGACCTTCATCGGCTTCGGAATCGCCGTTGTCGCCGCGGTCGCCGCGGCTCAGCAGGCCTGGCTGGCCGCAGGACTCCTCGTCCTGTTCGGCGGCATCTTCGACCTCTTCGACGGCGCGCTGGCGCGGGCAACGAACAAGGTGAGCAAGCTCGGCGCCTTTTACGACTCGGTCTTCGACCGCTGGGGCGAAGGGGTCGTGTACGTGGGTATCGCAGCTGGCAGCGCCGCCGCCGGTTTTCACGAGGGGCCGGTTTTGGCCGCCGCAGCGCTTTCGTCGGCCGTCATGGTCAGCTATGCCCGGGCGAAGTCCGAGGGGCTCGGATTCACCGCGGGAACCGGCATGGCAAATGTCGGCCTCATGCCTCGCGAAGTGCGTCTCGGGATCTTGGCGGTCGGGCTCCTCCTGGCGCCTGTCACCCTGTTCGAGGCGCTGCCACCAGGCGTTGCCTGCGGGGGTCCCTGCGACCTGCAGGGCGGGACCCTGACCCTGGCGCTCGCGGCCATCGCGATGGGTGCCACCATCACCACCATTCAGCGCATCCTTCATGTTCGCGCCCAGGCTCGGGAGGGCTGAGCCCGGCGCCACGACCCACTTTCGACCATCCACCCATCCATCCGGCATCAATCAAACGGGAGAGCAACTGTGAGCAGCAACAACGGCAAGAACGGCAGCAACGGCACCGGTCCCGGGACCTGGGCCGGCTCGAAGCGCAAGGACGGCAAGATCCGGGTCGCCATCGTCGGCGTCGGGAACTGCGCCAGCAGCCTCGTCCAGGGCCGTTACTACTACGAGAACGCCAAGAAGGACGACTTCGTCCCGGGCCTCATGCATGTCGAGCTCGGCGGGTACCACGTCAGGGACATCGAGTTCGTGGCCGCGTTCGACGTCGACAAGAACAAGGTCGGCAAGGACATCTCCGAGGCGATCTATCAGAAGCCGAACAACACGTTCGTCTTCCAGCAGGTCCCGCACATGGGCGTCACCGTCGAGCGCGGGATGACCCATGACGGCCTCGGCAAGTACCTGAGCCAGATCATCGAGAAGGCGCCCGGCCCGACGGCCGACATCGTCGGGATCCTCAAGGAGCGCGAGGTCGACGTCATGGTGTCGTACCTGCCGGTGGGCTCCGAAGAGGCGACCAAGTGGTACGTCGAGCAGGCCCTCAAGGCCGGCGTCGCGTTCGTCAACGCCATCCCCGTGTTCATCGGTCGTGAGCCCTACTGGCAGCGCCGATTCGCTGAGGCCGGCCTGCCGGTCATCGGCGACGACATCAAGAGCCAGGTGGGCGCGACGATCAGCCACCGCGTGCTTACGCGCCTGTTCATGGACCGGGGCGTCCGCCTCGACCGCACCTACCAGCTGAACTTCGGCGGCAACACCGACTTCCTGAACATGCTCGAGCGGGAGCGCCTCGAGTCCAAGAAGATCAGCAAGACCAACGCCGTCACCTCCATGCTCGATTACGAGATGGACCCCGACGACGTCCACGTCGGCCCGAGCGACCACGTCCCGTGGCTGCTCGATCGCAAGTGGTGCTACATCCGGATGGAGGGCACGACCTTCGGCGACGTGCCGCTCAATGCGGAGCTCAAGCTCGAGGTCTGGGACAGCCCCAACAGTGCCGGCGTCATCACCGATGCGATTCGCTGCCTGAAGCTGGGCCTGGATCGTGGGCTGAGCGGCACCCTCGTGGCCCCGTCGAGCTACTTCATGAAGAGCCCGCCCCAGCAGATCCACGACGACATCGCGTTCAACCGGGTCGAGGCGTTCATCAAGGGCGAGGACAACGAGACGCTGGTCGGGACGGAAGTCCCGGTGGTACGGAAGATGCGGAAACTGGCCGGATCGAAGGCGAAGGTCGCCGCCGCCGCGGCGAAGTGACCGATCGGGAGCATCGGCTGGAGGCGCCCCACCGGCGGCTCCAGCCCGGTTCGCCGATCTTCGAGCGGTCGGTCGTGGTCGGCTACAAGGCGTTCGCCTGGCTGATCTCGCACCTGCCGCCCGTGCTGCCGCGGGTGGTCCTGGGCGGCGGCGCCCAGTTGTCGTACCTGCTCTGGCCGACCAAGCGCCGCTGGTCCAACGCGAACTTCGGACATGTCCTCGGGTTGTCGCCGCATGATCCGCGCGTGTGGCGCACGGCCCTCAAGGCATACGGTGCGTACGGCCGCTACGTCGTCGAACTGGCGCGCCTGCCCAAGCTCGCGCGTGAGCATGCCGACGAACTTGTCCTCGGCGCCAACCTTGACGCCATCCACGAGATCTGGGAGGCGTCCGAGGGTGG
>SCTE01000298.1 GCA_004298915.1 Chloroflexota bacterium
GACCGCCGCGGCGCGGTCCGCCGTGCTGAAACGTGCCCGGGCGCATGGCGCGACGGCGATCGCCATCGTGCTGGACCTGCCGCCGGACCTCGTCCTGGCCCGTAATGCCGGCCGTCCCGACCGCGTGGTCCCGGAGCCCGCGGTCCGGCGGCAGCTGGCGATGCTCACGTCCGTGACCGATCCCGTGTTGACCGCCGAGGGCTTCGCGATCGTGCGTCGCGTTCGCACCGATGCGGACCTTGCCGCCGTGCGGATCGAGGACGGCGCACCCGAGAGCCGGCTCGGGGACCCCTAGCCCGCCTCGCGCACCCGTCCGAAGGGCCGGACCCGGATCTCCACCCAGACACCGTTGCGCATGTAGACATCGTCACGGGCCAGGGCCAGGACGTCCTCCTCGGTGGCCGCCCGGACGATCATCACGGTCGCGGAAACGTCGGTGAAGGCGCCCGCCTCGATGACGATCCCCTCGGCCTTGAGGCGCTGGAGGCGCGCGATGTGCTCGGCCCGGAACGGGACGCGGGATTCCGCGCCATCCGGCGCATACGTTGCCTCGACATGCCAGACCACCTCGATCGGGCCGGGCCCCACCTGGGTCATCGCGAGTACCTCCAGCTGAGCGGCCTTCTGCGGACGTGCCAGCCAAGCAGGGCGAATGGAAGCACCGTCATGCGGCGTTCGCCGTGATCAGCACGATGGCCACGAACGCCAGCGCGACGCCCGCGGCATGGGACCTGGTCATCCGCTCGTTCAGGAGGCTCGCTGCGAGGATCACGGTCACCACCGGATAGAGCGACGAGAGGACGGCCGCAATCGCGAGGTCGCCGGTCCGTGCCGCAGTGAGGAAGGCGAGGTTCCCGACGACGTCAACGATCCCGACGAGCACGACGAGGGGCAGGCTCGAGCGTGGCATCCGCCAGGGCAACCGGCCGAGACCCACGATCGCCGCGAAGAGCACCAGCTCGATGGCACGTATCAGGGCCAGGGGCGAGAACGCATGCTGGAGGTCGACCCGACTCAGGACCACGCCGAGGAGCCCGAGCGTCAGCCCACCGACGAGCGCGTATCCGAGGCCGGCCGGACGGTCGCTGGCGTCGTCGGGCACGATCGAGACGATGATCACGGCCACGATCGCGACGCCGAACCCGACGAACACGATCGGCCCGGGAAAGCCCTGCCAGGCGATCCCGATGATCGCCGGCGTCGTCGCCGTGAGGACGGCCGTTACCGGCGCGACCACGCCCATCCTGCCGATCGCGAGCCCGCGATACAGGCTGCCGACGCCGAGCGCCGCCAGCACGCCGGCGAGCGCCGACAACCCGAGGTCCACGCCGGCCGGCGGTCGCTCCGCGCTGACGACCATGCCCGTGATCGCGGTCAGGAACCCGATGCCCTGGGTTGCGAGGAGGACGCCGAAGATCGGGGCGCGCCGTCCGAGCAGGCCGCCACCGAAGTCCGAGATCCCCCACAGGACGGCCGACGCCAGCGCGAGGAGCGCGGGCACGATCGCCAGGGAGGGGTCGAGGGTCACCATGTCGAGTTGTCGGGCGAATCAGTCGACGGCGGCGGGTTCGACATCCACGGCCGTAGGCGCCTCGAGCACCTGGACCGCGTCGGCGGTCCCGTCGTAGCGGTCCGAGGTCGTCAGGTAGATGACCTGGAAGTCCGCGCTGATCCGCTTCAGGAGCTCGAGGGCGCGGGTGGCGCGGACGTCATCGAGCGTCACGAATGGGTCGTCCAGGATGAGCGGCGGCCGTCGATCGCCCGTCACCAGGCGCACGAGGCCCACCCGGGCCGCGAGATACACGAGATCGAGGGTTCCCTGGGAGAGCGATTCAACCGGCACCCAGTCGTTGCGCTCGGGTGCGAAGACCTCGATCCCCAGGTTCGTGTCGTCCACGCGGACCCGTCGATAACGTCCCGCGGTGACCTGCTCGAGGTCACCGACCATATGCTTCTCGAGGTAGCGAGTGGCGCGTTGCATGGTGGCGCGCTCGGCAGCTTCGATGGCGCTGAGGGTCCCCGCATACACGCGCTCGCGCCGCTCCAGCGTCGCGAGTCGTTCGCGCAATTCCTCGAGACGCTCCGCCTCGGCGGCAACAGCCTCGGCATCGACCGGATTCGCCTCGACGCGGGCTCGGGCGTCGGCCTCGTCGTTGCGGGCCTGGTCGATCGTGCGCTCTGCGTCCCTCACCTCGACCTCGAGGCGCTCACGGGCGCGCGGCTCCTTGGCGATCGGACCGAGGTGTTCGAGGGCGCGGGTCTTCTGCTCGATCTCGAGCGCCGCCGCGTCCCGGAGCTGGGGCAGGGTTTCGATCGGCTCCCGCCCGACGAGTCCTTCGAGCTGCGCGGCGAGGCGATCGATGGCCGCCACGTGCGCTTCCTCGGCGGCGAGGAGTTCCTCGACAGCCGCCATGTCGGCGAGCTCGAGACCCGACAACTGGTTGGCAAGGTCGAGGTCGCGCTCCTTCAATTCCTGCTCGAGTTGCGACCGACCGCGCAGGCGCCGGTCGATCTCGTCGTCGCGCAGCTGGCGTTCGCGCCCGATGTCGGTGGCCTGCATTCGCTGGCGTCGGCCGACGAACGCCAGGCCAAGGCCGGCGACGACGACGACGAGCGGCCCGATGAGGCCGCCGGGAATCGGGATGACGTTGAAGGCACTGGCCGCGGCGCCCGCGAGGCCGACGAGGATCAGGGCGATGGCGATCCGCGCCGTCGGCAGCCACGTGCGTGGCTCGGGCGATCGGAGCTCGAACTGGACGTCGACATCGCCCGACAGCAGAGCGCGCAGCTCGCGGACCCGGGCATCGAGCTCGCGCATGCGTCCGACGGTCGTGCGGAGGACCGGCAGCGGATCGCGCGCCGGGTGCGAGTCGTGAAGGACCGCCATCTGCTCGGTCACGGAAACGGCGGTGCTCAGCCGCTCGAACCGTTCCTGGGCGGTCGCTCGATCGGCGATCAGGCGTTCGGCCTGATGCGCCTTCTCGAGCATGGACTTCCGCTCGGCGAGGGCCATGTCGGCCTCGACCCGCCGCTCATGTGCCTGGGTCAGCCGGTCGCGATCCTGCTCGAGGCGCTCCAGTGCGGCCTCGCCCTCGGCCAGCGCGGTCGTCGCCCGGGCGACGTCCGCGGCCGCGACCTTCAACCGGCCCGGGTTCTTGTCACCCTTCGTGTTCAGATCGTGGAGGGCCTTCTCGAGCTTGCGCTTCGATCGACCGGTGCCGCGGTCGGCGCCCGAGATCGATGCCTGGAGGCGGTCCCGGAGGGCGCTCTCGTCCCGGGCAACATCGTCCATCTCGTGGTGGCGAACCGATGCGGTCGAGCGGAAGAACGCCTCGGTGGGCACGCCGGTCAACTCGGCGAGGATCTGGTCGGCCATCGCGGGATCCGTGACGACGTTCCCGTCGTACTCCAGGCGCACCGTCCCCTTGCCGCCCCGGAACGCCTTGTCGACGCTGCCGGGATGCATCCCGTCTTCCTCGTCCTGTTCGAACTCGAGGCGGACAGCGGGCCGGGCATCGTCGTCGGCGCCCCAGGTCTGCATCGCCTCCATCTCGGCCGAGGCGGACGTGACACGCCTGGTCAGGGCGAGTTCGAGGGCACGCTGGAGCGTGGTCTTGCCGGATTCGTTGGGACCGCGGACGACGGTCAATCCACGGTCGAGGGTGAGGTCCAGGGCTCGATGCCGGCGGAGGTTCTCGATCTGGAGCCGGGTGATCCTCACAGGGTCACCTCCGCGCCCGCGAGGAGCAGCCGTCCGAGGCGGAGGATGTCGCGGGCCTCGGCCGCCGCAGCGTGGTTATCGGCAGCCTCGAATTCCGCGATGCTCGCCTCGAGGTCCCGGACGAACGCCCCGAGAATGGTGTCCTCGGGCGGCAGAGGCCCATCCGACAGGGGCGGCACGGATCGATCGCGGACACGGACCTTCAGGAAGGACTCGGCGAGCGCGGCCTCGATCTCCTCTTCGTGGATATCGAGCGCGTCCGGGCGGACCCCGATCAACCGGACATCCATCACGATGTCCGGGTTGGCCAGCATCTGGAGGTCTTCGATCAGGGCCGCCTGGGACACGAGCGTCGCGGCATCGACCTCGAACTTCGAGAAGCCGGTCCGGCCAACCCGGCGCTCGTTGACCTGGACGTCGCGCTTGCCGTCGTGCAGGTCGAGGCTCACCAGCAGGACATTGCCGGCCCGGTCCTGGTCAAGCGCAACTGGCTCCGGCGCGCCCGAATAGGCATACACCGTGTCGCCCGCCTTGCCCCTGCTCGACGAGTGCCAGTGCCCCAGCGCGAGGTAGTCCAGCTTGCTGGCGGCAATCTCGTCGGTCGTGATGACGACCTCGTCATGCTCGGTCTGCTTCGGGATGGCCACGGATCCGTGAACCATGCCGATCTGCCAGGTCGACGGATCCGCGCTCACGTCGAGACCCGCAAGGGGCGAACGGGGAGCCCGCTTCGTCGCGAAGACCTGGGCATGGACGGTGGCGTCGAGCGACTCGAGCCGGATGGCCGGCTGGTCCGGCGTGAGCAGCGTCACGAAGTCCGAGCCCGCGGCACCGGCGAGCGCCTGGAGATCGTACGAGCGGTAGATGGAGGCCCGGTCGTAGACATCGTGCGTGCCCGGGATCAGGACGCTCCGGATCCGCGCATCGACGAGGCGCTTCAGCTCGGCCGCGACACGGTCCACGGATCGACGCGGCTGGACGTTGGAATCGAACAGGTCGCCCGCGATGAGGAACAGGTCGACCTTCTCGGCAATCGCGAGGTCGACGCTCGCCCGGAAGGCCGCGAACTGGCGTTCGCGCTGGGCCGTGGCGGCCTCCCCGAGATCGGCGTGGCGCGCCCCGAGGTGGACGTCAGCCGTGTGGAGCAGTCGAAGCATCCGGTGCCTGGCCTCCCCGTGCCATCTTCCTGCGCGACGGCTCGCGGGGCACCTGAACCCGTCCGGGCCGACGGACTCACCTCGACGGCGATGTCCGACGGCCCCACGGGTCCTGGCCAACGAGGCGCCCCCATTGCTCCTCGTCCGCCGCCCGAACCATCGTTCCCCATTGTGACAGGTAGGCTGTCACGACTCCCCGGGACTTCGCAGGACGGCAACATCGGGTCCCATCAG
>SCTE01000299.1 GCA_004298915.1 Chloroflexota bacterium
CTCGACGATGCCCGGCGGACGGCCTGGAAGGTCTCCTCGAGGCTGAGGACCAGGCGCACCGGACGCCCGGCGCGCAGGGCCATGAACGCGTCTGCGCTCGCGTGCTCGGGCTTCCCCTGGCCAGGGTCCGGATCTACGCACCCGACCCGGGCGGCGCGTTCGGTGGCAAGCAGCACGCGAAGTACGAGCCGCTCGTCGCGTTCATGGCCCTGCGCGCCGGGCGTCCGGTGCGCCTGGTCCTCAGCCTCGAGGAGACCTTCCAGGCCGTCCGCCGGGCATCGTCGAGGATCACGGTCCGGACGGGCTTCGAGCGCGATGGGACGATCGCCTTCCAGGACATCGCAGCGGACTACCTCATCGGGGCGTACGCGGACATTGCCGACCGGGTCGTCGGGAAGGGCACGTACCCGGGCTGCGGGCCGTACCGCGTGCCGGCTGCACGGATCCTGGCCCGGAGCGTCCTGTCGCACACGACGCCATCGACGGCATTTCGCGGGTTCGGTGCGCCGCAGATCAACTGGGCGGTCGAATCCAACCTCGATGCCGGGGCGGTCGAGCTCGGGATCGACCGGCTCGACCTCCGGCTTCGCAACCTCGCCCGCAAGGGCGAGGCGTTCATCCCGTTCGATACCCCGGCCGACGGCGACTGGGACCAGTCGGTTCGCCGGGCCGCCGAGATGATCGAGTGGGGAACGCCGCTCCTCCCGGCCCGTGGACGAGGGATTGCGGTGGGCATCAAGTCCGGGCCCACCACCGGCCTGTCACATGCCACGGTCCGCCTGCTCGCGGACGGCAGTGCCGTGGTCTCCGCCGGTACGTCCGACATGGGCCAGGGCGCCAGGACGATCTTTGCCCAGATCGTCGCCCATGAGCTCGGCATCCCCCTGGACTGGATCAGCGTGGTCATGGGTGACACGGCGCTCGTTCCGTATGACCAGCAGACCTCCGCCAGCCGCTCGACCGTGCTCATGGGCAACGCGATCCTGCAAGCGTGCCGAGACATCGGCACGCGGCTGGCGGCCATGGCTGCGAGGGATCACGGCGTCGACCCCGCGGAGGTGACGGTTGCCCATGGCGCGGTGCGGATCAGGGACCGGGAGATGCCCATCCACGATGTTCTCGTGGCGGGCCTCGGACCGCTGGGCGGCGAGATCATCGGGTTGGGCGAGGCGCGGAAGGAGGCGGATCCATCCCACCCGCTCGGCGGCAGTGCCGCGTTCTTCGAGTTCAACTGCACGGCGATCGAGGCGGAGGTGGATCGCGAGACCGGCGACATCACCATCATCCGGCACGTGACGGTCTCCGACGTCGGCAGGGCGCTTAACCCGCTCCAGGTCCGGATGCAGGATGAGGGCGCCGCGATCATGGGCCTCGGCCACACTCTGATGGAGCACTACATCTACGACGACGCGGGACGGATCCGGAACCTCGGCGCGATCGACTATCGGATCCCGACGAGCATGGACCTGCCCCGTTCGATCGAGAGCGACGTCATCGAGAACGGCGATGGCCCGGGACCGTATGGCGCGAAGGGCATGAGCGAAGGCGCCCTGCTGTGCGTCGCCGCAGCCGTTGCCGGCGCGGTCCGCGAGGCGACCGGCGTGGTGATCCGCGACCTGCCCCTCTCGCCCGAGCGCGTCTGGCGGGCGCTCCGGGAGGTCGATGCCGCCCCGCCGCCGGCCGCGGGAGCCGCGTCGTGACGTTCGTCTTCGACCTCGACGCGCGGCTCGACCTGCCCACGGACGAGGTCATGGCGCTGCTCGGCGGCAAGGCCGCCAACCTCGCCGTGATGGCCGCCGATCTCGGTCTCCCGGTGCCGCCGGCGTTCGCCATCTCGACCGCGGCCTGCAACGCGATCCTCGCCGGCGGCTGGCCGGCAACGCTCGACGCCGAGATCCGGGAGCACCTGGCGATCATTGAGGAGCGGGTCGGGCGCCGGTTCGGGGACGCCGCCGATCCGCTGCTCGTGTCCGTGCGATCGGGGGCACCCGTCTCGATGCCCGGGATGATGGACACGATCCTCGACCTCGGTCTCAACGACGCCACGCAGGCCGGCCTGGCGCGGGCGTCGGGGAGCGCGGCATTCGCGGCGGACTGCCGGCGTCGTTTCGACGCAATGTTCCGCGATGTCGTCGGGGCAGCGACCGTCCCGGACGACCCATGGGCGCAGCTACGCGCCGCGATCGAAGCCGTCTTCCGTTCGTGGAACAGCGACCGCGCGAAGGCCTACCGGCAACGGGAGGGGATCGCCGAGACCCTCGGCACCGGTGTCGTGATCCAGGCCATGGTCTTCGGCAACCGGGGCGCGGATTCCGGCAGTGGCGTCCTGTTCACCCGCAATCCGGTCACCGGCGAGCCGGGAGTCTACGGCGACGTCATGTTCGATGCCCAGGGCGAGGACGTCGTCGCCGGCACCCATCGGACGCACTCGCTCGACGAGCTCGCGAAGCGATTGCCGTCGGTCGGCGCGGAGCTGGGGCGCCACGCGATGGTCCTCGAACGCCATCACGCCGACCTCTGCGACATCGAGTTCACGATCGAGGAAGGTCGTCTCTGGATGCTCCAGTGCCGGGTCGGGAAGCGCAGCCCGCAGGCCGCCCTCCGGATGGCCGTCGACATGGCGAACGAGCCGGAGTTCCCGCTGTCGCGGGAGGCGGCGGTCCGGCGCGTGGCCGGGCTTCTGGCCGATCCGCCGCTCGCGTCGGTCGGTCCCGTCGACGGAGCGCCCGTGCTCACGATCGGCCTGCCGGCCTCGCCGGGTCTCGCGTCGGGGGAGATCGCAACGACCGCCGAGGCCTGCATCGCGATTGCCGAGGCCGGCCGCGCCGCGATCCTCGTCCGCGCCGAGACGTCGCCCGACGACGTCCATGGCATGGCCCGCGCCGCCGGAATCCTGACCTCGATCGGGGGCGTGGCGAGTCACGCCGCGGTCGTTGCCCGCGGCTGGGGCATCCCCGCGGTCGTCGGTGCGTCGGCGGTCTCGGTGGGCGACAGCGGCATCACGATCGGCGACCGATCCTTCCCGACCGGCGCCGAGATCTCCATCGACGGTGGGACCGGGAGGGTCTACGAAGGACGGGTCGGCGGAGCGACAAGCCCAACGCCGGAGGCGGCGATCCTCCTCGCCTGGGCGAGGGGACTCGGGATCGAAGTGGACGCCAGCGCTGAGTCGGACCTGACCGACGGACCCGCCGCGCCGCCCGAGGACGCCCAGATCGACGCGACCGACATCCTCACGGCCCTCGCCATCCGCGGCTATGCCACGCCGGCGGCACTCGCCGATGCGCTCTTCGCCCCGCCCGAGACCGTTGCCCGACTGGTCGAGGCGCTCGTGGCCGGTGGCCTCGTCGAACCCGGGGCCGGGGCCTTCCGCCTCACGGCGGCAGGAAAGGCCGCCGCCGCTGACCACCTGGCGGCGGATCGCGACGCGTGGGGCGTCGAGCGCGCGACCGGGATGCTCGATGGGTTCGCCGCCCTCGATCGCCGGATGAAGGAGACCGTGACGGCGTGGCAGCTCCGTGATGTCGCCGGCGAGTCGGTTCCGAACGACCACCAGGATGCCGCCTACGACGCGGAGGTCCTCGACCGCCTCGCGGCCCTCCACGCCGACGCGCGGGCATGGCTCGGGCCGGTGGCCGACGCCCTCGACCGCTACCGTACGTATCGGCGCCGTCTCGACCGTGCCGCCGAGCGCGCGGCCTCGGGCGACGGGCGCTATCTCGCCTCGCCGCGCGTGGACAGCTACCACGGCGTGTGGTTCGAGCTCCATGAGGACCTGATCCAACTCTCGGGCCGGACGCGGGCCGAGGAAGTCGCAGCCGGGCGCGCCTGACGAGTCGCCGCCAACCCTTCGACCTGGAGACGTCATGACCCTGAACCTGAACGGCCTCATCCCAGCGACCGTCCTGCCGATGCACGAGGACGGCTCGATCGACGAGCCCTCGCTGCGCTCGTACATCGCGTGGGTCGTCGAGCAGGGCCCGGTGGCCCTCGCGATCAACGTCGATACCGGCGAGGGGCCGCACCTCACCCACGACGAGAAGGTCCGGATCCTCACGATCGTCCGCGACGTGACCGACACGCCGATCGTCGCCGGGCTCGCGGGCCCGTCCACCGACGCCGCCGTCCGCCAGGCACGCGACTTCAAGGCCGCGGGCGCCGACGCGCTGCTGGTCTTCCCGATCCCGGCCTACCTCAGCGAGCCGCTCGACCCGCGTGTGCCGGTCGCCTATCACGAGGCGGTCGCCGAGGTCGGCCTGCCGCTCATCCTGTTCCAGCTCCAGCCGGCGCTGGGCGGGCTGAACTTCGAGCCGGACACGCTCCGCGCGATGGCGTCGATCGACGGCGTCATCGGGATGAAGGAGGCCTCATTCGACGCCCGCCGCTTCGTTGACGTCGGACGGCTGCTCGCCGATCTGCCCCGCCCGATCACCTACCTGACCGGCAACGACAACTTCATCCTCGAGTCGTTCATGCTCGGCGCGACCGGGGCCCTGATCGGATTCGGGGCGATCATGACCCGCGAGCAGGTGGCGATGATCGAGGCCTGGCAGGCCGGCCGGATCGACGAGGCCCTCGAGTTGGGGCGTCGCGTCCAACGTCTCGCCGACGTCGTCTTCGCTCGCCCCGTCGGCGACTACCGGGTCCGGCTCAAGGAGTGCCTCAAGCTCCTCGGCGTGATCCCCGCGGCCCACGTGCGGCGTCCGCTCCAGCCCCTCGGGGACACTGAGCGAGCGCACCTCGTCGACGTCCTCCGCGAGGTCGATCTGCTCGTGTAGGAGATCAAACCTCGGTATGGCCGGTCAGGGTGTTCGTTGCCACGCACTAGATTCTCCACCTGGGCGCCGGTCGCCGCAGCACCTCAATAACCTCATCGAAGTCGGCGTCGTTCCGACGACCGGCTATTTCGATCAGGGGATCGACCAACGCAGGATCGAGAGCTTTCAGGAGATGCCCCAAGCGTGTGAACGTCAGGTCGTCCGCGTCCGGCCGCTCGAGGATCTGCATCGCGATCGCCAGCGCTCGACCCTCGACTTCTGCGTCGGTAATCGACCTCAGGATCGCCGCCGCTCGATATGCCTCGTAAACGTCGAGTCCGACGAGTTCGACCAGGTCTTCGACAAACGCCTTCTGTCCCGAGGGCCATTCGCGCTCGATGAGGGCGAGCGCGAACCCGCGCGACACGGCTGACCCGAGCGCGCCCTTGAGGAGGTGGACGTACTGCTCGGGGGACGCCTGATAGAGCCGGGTCGCCGCAGTCAGGAAAGCTTCATAGGCCTCGACCGCTAGTCCGAGATCAGGGTTCTGGGGCGTCGGGTGTTTGTCCACTAGGGTCGTGGCCCTTTTGTCTAGTTAGGCAGACGATTGATGTCGGCGAGTATCTTCTCAACGGTCCAAAGGTCCTGGCCTGCTCACCGCCGAACCTTAGCAGTCGCGTCTCGGCGCGACCAATAGAGAACGTTTGCTATAGACTCCCGACATCGAGCCGGCGAGGTCCCGCAGCGGTGGTGGCGGCCCCAGTCGATGCCCGCGAGTCGGAAGGAGTCAGGCATGGCCAGCGAACCGGCCGACGTCCTCATCATC
>SCTE01000300.1 GCA_004298915.1 Chloroflexota bacterium
CTTCGACATGGCCGCCGAGGCGATGCGCAACCAGGACTAGGCGGCAGCAACCCGGACCAGGCGGCGGCGCGGGGGAGCCCGGTCCGGCCGGGCCATCCGCACCGGAACGTCAGGTCCGGCGGGCGTCCTCGCCGGGGATGCCGAGCGCTGACAGCGTGGCTGCGAAGGCGTCGAGGTCGTCGGCACCGACGTACAGCGCAGGAACGCGCAACGGGCCGTATCGAACGGGGACGTGAAAGTCCATCCGCACCCCGCCATGGGGTGAGCCGGCAAAGCTCAGGTCCCGGTGCCGGACGCTCATCCGTACGCCGATCGCCGTGATCCAGCGAAACGGCCCTTCGATCCGCCACGTCGCGATGTTGGCGAGCGGCGATTCGAGATGGAAGCGTCCGAACCGCGCTCGCAGGCCTTGGCCATCGACCTCGGCCCATGCCGTATCCGGGGTCGCGCCGAAGAACAGGCGGACCAGCCCGCGCGAGCGGGCACCGATGCGGATCGGGTAGCGCTTGGTCGTCACGTCGCGAAGGGTATCCCGACCGCCCGGTACACTGGGCTGGACGTGGTCGGACCGCCCGCTGGGCGTGGAGTGGAGGGCGGCATCGAGCGTGGCGGACAAGGGCAAGACGGTCCACGGCGAGGCGGCCAATGCCGGCCATCGCGTCCTCGCCCCGGACGACGCCGAGGTCGAGGCCTACCTTGAAACCGCGCTTCATGCGCCGGGTCCGGATCGCGCGGCGGCCGATCGCCCCGCGACCACCGATCACGGCAGCGTGGTCATCCTGGACTTCGGGAGCCAGTTCGCCCAGCTGATCGCGCGCCGCGTCCGCGAGCTCAACGTCTACTCCGAGCTCCTCCCGCACGACACGCCGATGGCCGAGATCGAGGCGCGCGGGGCGACGGCGATCATCCTGTCCGGCGGCCCGATGTCGGTCTACGACGAGGGCGCCCCGAAGCCGGACCCGGCCGTCTGGAGTGGCCGCCTCCCGGTCCTCGGGATTTGCTACGGCGCACAGCTGATGGCCCTGGAGCTGGGCGGCGACGTCCTCGCCACGACCCATCGCGAGTACGGCCCGGCGACCGTCTCCATCACGGCCGACGACCCGCTGTTCGCGGGGATCGAGCGCGAGCAGCCCGTCTGGATGAGCCATGGCGATTCGATCACCCGGCTGCCCGAGGGGTTCAGCTCCACGGCGCAATCCGGTTCGACGCCCTACGCCGGCCTCGTGGACGCATCGCGCAACCTGTACGGCATCCAGTTCCACCCGGAGGTCGTCCACACGCCCCGCGGCCGGGACGTGCTCCGGAACTTCGTCGTCGGCATTGCCGGGGCCAGCCCGACCTGGACGCCCGCCAACTTCATCGAATCGACGGTCGCCGAGATCCGCCAGCGGGTCGATGACCACGCCCGATCGGTCGGCACGGACGGCCTCGTGATCTGCGCCCTTTCGGGTGGCGTGGACTCTGCGGTTGCCGCCGCGCTGGTCCATCGAGCGGTCGGGGACCGGCTGACCTGCATCTACGTCGACCACGGGCTGATGCGCAAGAAGGAGTCGGAGCTCCTCCGCGCCACGTTCGAGGAGCATCTCGGGATGCGCCTCGTGATGGTCGATGCGCGCGAGCGCTTCCTGGCCCGGCTGGCCGGCATCGATGATCCGGAGCAGAAGCGGAAGATCATCGGCGACGAATTCATCCGGGTCTTCGAGGAGGAGGCCGCGAAGCTCGGCCAGATCGACTTCCTGACCCAGGGCACCCTGTATCCCGATGTCATCGAGAGTGCGACGAGCGAGACCAAGACGGCCCAGAAGATCAAGACCCACCACAACGTCGGCGGGCTCCCGGCCGACCTTCGGTTCAAGCTCATCGAACCGCTCCGCTACCTGTTCAAGGACGAGGTCCGCCTGGTCGGCGCCGAGCTTGGCCTGCCCGACGCGATGGTCCAGCGCCAGCCGTTCCCGGGCCCCGGCCTCGCGATCCGGATCATCGGCGCCGTGACTGCCGAGCGGCTCGACACCCTCCGCGATGCCGACTGGATCGTGATCGACGAGATCAAGGCCGCTGGGCTCTACCGGAACGTCTGGCAGTCGTTCGCCATCCTCACCCCGATCAACAGCGTCGGCGTCATGGGCGACGGCCGGACCTACGCCAACGTCGTCGCGATTCGCGCCGTGACCTCGGAAGACGGCATGACCGCCGACTGGGCGAAGCTGCCGTATGACGTCCTGGGCAAGATCTCGTCCCGGATCGTCAACGAGGTCCCCGGGGTGAACCGCGTCGTCTACGACATCAGCTCGAAGCCGCCGGCCACGATCGAATGGGAGTGACGGTCCAGGGCCGTCAGTCGTCGCGCGCCAGGGCGTCGACGAGGCGCTCGCGGCCCGGGAGCTGACCCGCCGCGGCGAAGCGCCGGAGGTGCTCGCCGGCCCTCGGCTCGACGGCCAGGGCCGACCGATACAGCTTGCGGCCCCGCGTCTCGTCGCCGGCCTCGAAGACCGTGACCGCCTGCCACAGGCGAATCTGGTCGTCATCGGGGGCCAGGGCCGCGGCGCGTTCCATGAAGGCAGCAGCAGCCTCGACTTCGCCGACCGCGAGGGCCTCGAACCCCTCATCGAGGGCCTCATAGGCGCGCGCGATGGACACGAGGCGCTCCAGCTCATCGAGTGGATGTCGATGGTCATCGACCCGGACGTCGAATCGGACGTCCCACGGCTTCGCGTCGGCGTTGCCCGGCACGACCAGGATGCCGGCGGACTGCCGGCCGCGGACATCGCCACCCTCGGCTTCGGCGGCCCGGAGCGCCGCGAACAGGCGATCCGTGAGGTCGCCCTGGGCGCCCTCGAAGGCGGCAAGCATCGCCGGCCACACCGTGGCCCGTTCCATCATGTTGGCCTGGACCGTGACGCTCGCCCCCATCAGGTGGCCGGCGGCGGCGACGCAGTCTGCTCCCGTATGCGCCGCGGTCCGTCCGGTCGCGTCGACCATGCCGACCTGCCGGACACCCGGGTCGGGATCCGCGGTCAGGAGTTCGGCCAACGCGGCTTCGGGCGCGTGCCCGCTCGCGAGCAGCTCGATGCCGACGAGCCCATAGCGGGCATCGACGAACGACTGCGTGGCGACCGCACCGACGCCCGGTCGGGCCCACGGGACCACGGCGCCCGCCGCCAACCAGCGGGACTGCACGGCCACGCCGAGCTCGCCGCTGTTGCGGTCCAGTGCCACGATCGAATAGGTCACGGTCTCCGCAGCGTGGTGCCCGGCCGAGCCGATTGCAAGTGGTTGCCTTGGCGCGCGGCCGTTCGGGGGATGACATCTGGGCTATTCGTGGAGCGAAGAGGCGCGCTAGAGTGACGGCGATGACCGATCCGGTACAGGGCGAGGGGATGCCCGCCGCCGCTCCGCTCCAGTGTCCATGGTGCTCCGCCACCCTGGACTCGGCCGACGCTGCCCGATGTCCGTCCTGCAACGCCATCCTTCGGGAATCGACCGGCAGCGAGGTTCCGGGCGTCACGAGCGTCGACCTCGACGCAGTCCTCCGCTCGCGCAAGCCACCATCTCGACAATCCGGCTTCATCGGCTGGCTCTCGGGCTCGTACCAGGAGGCGCCCGGCCCCGAGGCCGAGCGGTCGGAGGTGAGCCCGCCCGACGAGGACGTGAAGCGCGAGATGGTGCGGATGGAGATCGCGGCCATCGAGGCCCGCATGGAAGCCGAGCGTCTGGAGCTGGCCGCGGAACGGGCTGCCGAACTTGGCCGAGGCGTCGATGCGCCGCCCTCAGTGCCCAGCGCGGGCCCTGACGCGGCCGAATCCGGCGATCCCGCAAGAGAGACCGACGGCCCCGCCTGATTCCCAGCGGCGTCACCTCGACGCCCGGGGTCAGGTGCCATTCCGCGACGCCGCTATCCTCGGTTGGTGCCCGACCGCCTTCCATCCCCCGGCCCGTCCTACCTGCGCGAGCAGGAGTTCCGAATCGGCGAGCGAGTCCTGTGGGCCGGGATGAGCCGTCCGACGACCGGTCCCGACGCCTGGTGGCTGGGCGTGCTGTGGATCCACGATGACGACGGCATTGTCAGCTTCCGGGATCTCGCCCCCGTCGGCGGACCACCTCCCGATCCGCCGCTCGCGCGACTCGGTCCGTCGCTCGCTGGTGGCCTGTCCGGGATGATCCTCGAGGATGCCGGCCGGCTGTCCATCCGGCTCGGACTGGTCGCGCCGCCCGAGGATCCCGATCGACCCTGGCGCTGCCCCCTGGCCATCCGGGCCGGCTTTCAGTTCGAAGCGACGCGCGCGGCAACGATGCCTCCGAACGTGCTTGCCCGGGAGGTCCTGACGGCCTTTCGCCGGGCTGTCGAGGGTCTCGGGCGCCCCTGATCCCGGCCGCCGACGCGGGTTGATCGCGCATCGCCGAACGGCATCGGACGGCGATTCCGGGCGCCCGTCGTAGACTGCCCGGAACATGGATGACCGAAACGACCCCTTCCGTCCGCCGACCGGGCCGGACGGCCGAGGCCCCCGAGGCCCGCGCTCGACTGCCGCCCGACGGCCCCAGCCTCCGACGAATCCGTTCAGTGGACGGCTCAGCGTGGTGGTCGGAATCGCGGTGGTGGTGCTCCTGTTCGGAGCCGGCGTCCTCGAGTTCTGGACCGACGCGATCTGGTATCGGAGCGTCCAATTCGATGCGGTGTTCTGGACCCGGATCTGGGCCCAGTTGATCCTGTTCGTCGTCGGCGCCGGCGCGACGCTCCTCATCCTGCTCGGGAACCTCTGGCTCGCGAATCGGTTCGCCCCGCCGGGCGACGGAACGCCCGCATCGTTCGGCGATGTCCTCCAGCGCCTCAGCGAGGTCAGCGCTGCGAGTGATCCGCGCGATCGGATCGGGATGCCGAGGCCGGTCAACGCGGAGCCCATCCCGATGCCCGACCTGTCGCCCGTCGCGAGCGTCGTCCTGGCCGGCCTGTCGGTCCTGGCCGCCCTGATCATCGGGGGCGCCGCCGCCGCCTCGTGGGACACGATCCTGCTGTGGATCCACCGGGTCCCGTTCGTGGCCGCGGGTGGCGCTCCAAGCGTCGATCCGATCTTCGGTCGCAACGCGTCCTGGTTCCTGTTCGACCTGCCATTCCTGCGGACCGTCCAGACCGTATTCAATGTCGTCGTGCTGGGCGCGCTCGGGGTCGCCGGCGCTCGGTACCTGGCTGGGCTCACCCGTTCGGGCTTCTCCCTGCCCTCGGCCGTTCGCGTCCACCTCGCCATCCTGGCCGCCCTGTACCTCCTGTCAGTCGCGTTCGGCTACCAGCTCGACAAGTACGAGCTCGTGTACTCGGTTCGGGGTGTCGCGTCGGGGGTCAGCTACAC
The DNA here is from genome assembly GCA_004298915.1 of Chloroflexota bacterium. Classification (GTDB taxonomy): domain Bacteria; phylum Chloroflexota; class Limnocylindria; order Limnocylindrales; family CSP1-4; genus UBA5189. The sequence goes on from SCTE01000300.1 coordinate 5,346, forward strand.
CGACCAGAACGCCCAGTTCCTGGCCTTCGACCTGCTGACCGGGCTGTCGGCGTTCGCGGCCGCGTTCCTCGTCGGCGCGGCCTTCACCCGGTGGACCTGGCCGCTCGGCGTGACCCTCGCGACGTGGTTCCTGGCGTCGCTCCTCGTCGGCCGCCTGTATCCGGAAGTCGTCCAGCGGTTCGTGGTGCTTCCGAACCAGTACAACCTCGAGCAGCCGTATATCGCCAACAACATCGCGATGACCCGCCGGGCATTCGGGCTCGATGCCTGGGAGGAACGGGCCTATGACGGATCGGCACCCCTGACGCGAGCCCAGATCGACGACGAATCCGCCACCTTTGCCAACGCTCGCCTGTGGGACTACCGCCCGCTCGGCGACACGCTCGACCAGCTCCAGACCGTCCGCCGCTACTACGACTTCATCGATGTCGATACGGATCGGTACAGCATCGACGGCAAGGAACGGCAGGTCATGCTGTCGGCCCGCGAGCTCAACCTGGCCGCCACGGACGCGGCGAGCGGCTGGGTCAACCAGCGGATCATCTACACGCACGGAATCGGGATCGCGATGGTCCCGGTGAACGAGGTCACCAACGAGGGCCAGCCGGTGCTCCTGGTCAAGGACCTGCCGCCGGTGTCGAGCAGCGGCGCCCCTGGAGTGTCGGAGCCGCGCATCTACTTCGGCGAGTCGTTGTCCGACTACGTCATCGTCGGGGCGCGCCAGTCCGAGTTCGACTACCCGCAGGGCGACAACGCCGCGGGTGCCGGCACGGATGTCCAGACGCGTTGGACTGCCTCGACCGGAATCAAGCTCGACACGACCCTCTCCCGCCTCTTGTTCGCGCTCCGCTTCCGGGACCTGAACCTGTTCATCAGCGACCAGGTCACGTCGGACAGCCAGCTCCTGATGCACCGCGCCCTGAACGACCGGCTCCAGCTCATTGCCCCGTTCCTGTCGTACGACAAGGATCCGTACGTCGTGGTCACCGATGCCGGGCGCCTCGTCTATGTCCAGGATGCGTTCACGACCTCGGATCGCTTCCCGAATGCCCAGTCCTTCAATCCGGCCCAGCTCGACAAGTCAGGCCTGGCTCCGCACGACCTCAACTACGTCCGCAACAGCGTGAAGGTCGTGATGGATGCCTACGACGGAACCATGACCTTCTACATCGCCGACCCGACCGACCCGATCATCCAGGCCTGGGCGGGCGTCTTCCCGACGCTCTTCCACCCGCTGTCGGACATGCCCCAGGACCTCAAGTCGCATCTCCGCGTTCCCGAGGACCTGTTCAACATCCAGACCGCGATGTTCGGGCGCTACCACGTCACGAATACCGAGACGTTCTTCGGCAACCAGGACCGCTGGACGGTTCCCGCCGGAAAGACGAGCGACCAGAGCCTCCCGTCCGAGGCGTACTACGTGATCATGCGGATGCCCGGCGAGGCCGATCCGGAATTCCTGCTCCTCCAGCCGATGGTGCCGGTCGGCCGGCCGAACATGATCGCCTGGGTCGCGGCGCGCAACGACCAGGCGCACTACGGCGGCGTCCGGTTCTACCGGTTCAGGTCTGACACGACAGTCTTCGGGCCCGCCCAGATCGAGGCGCGGATCGACCAGGATCCGACGATCTCCGCGCAGATCACGCTCTGGAACCAGTCGGGGAGCAAGGTCGTTCGAGGCAACCTCATCGTCGTCCCGGTCGGCGACACGCTGATCTACCTCCAGCCGGTGTACCTCCAGTCAACCTCGTCGTCCTTCCCGGAGTTCCAGCGCATCGTGGTCGCGTCGCCGACATCCGTGGTCTGGGGCGAGACGCTGGCCGAGGCCCTCGACCAGCTCCTCGGTGCCGCGCCCGGACCGAGCCCGACACCCGGACCGTCGGGCGGGCCGACGCCGACGCCGGGCACGACCGCAGCCCCGACGCCGGGGCCGGGCATCCCGGCCGACGTCCCGGGCCTGATCGCCTACGCGAATGCCCACTTCGACCTTGCGCAGGCGGCGTTGCGCAACGGTGACTTCGCCGCCTACGGCCGCGAGATCGAACTTGTGCGCCAGGCACTCGCCCAGCTCGACGCACTCGCCGGGCCGACGCCCGCTCCGTAGCGCTTCGCCACGAACCCGCCCGTCCCGATGTCCGCCGCCACGGGCCTGGGCGCATCCCTGCTCGCGGTCCTCGTGCATCCTCGGTGGTGGGTGCTGTCCCTGGCCGGGTTCCTCGTTCGCGGCGGCGTGGTCGTGCTGCTCCTGCCCCTCGTTCCCCTGCCGAGCACCGCGGCCCTCGCCAACGCGCTTGGACCGACCCTCGTCGGGTTCGTGTTCGGTGGCCCGTCCGTCCCGTTCCTGGTCCTCGTGGGCTCGATCGCCCTCATTTCCGTCGCCTGGTTCGTGCTGGCCAGCTACGTCGGGTCGGCACTCGATCTGGCGCTCGTCCGCGACGTGGCCGCCGACGATGACCTCGAGAGCCGGATCCCACCCGAGGCCGGTAGCCCG
>SCTE01000301.1 GCA_004298915.1 Chloroflexota bacterium
CAACCCGTGTTCGATGCCCTCAGCGATCGCCTGCGCCAGGCGCTCGCAACGCTGACCGGTCGCGGCCGGATCACCGAGGCCGACCTCGACGTCGCCCTGCGCGAGATCCGGTTGTCGCTGCTCGAAGCCGACGTCAACTTCCGGGTCGTCAAGGACTTCATCACCAGGATCCGCGAGCAGGCGCTCGGGGCCGAGATCCTGGGCAGCCTCACCGCCGGGCAGCAGGTCGTCAAGATCGTCCACGACGAGCTGGTCGTGCTGCTGGGAACCGGCGACGGGTCGTTCCGACTCCAGGGCAATCCGGCCGTCGTCGTGCTCGTCGGACTGCAGGGCTCGGGCAAGACCACGACGTCCGCCAAGCTCGCGAAGCACATCGTGAAGCTCGGGCGACGGCCCCTGCTCGTGGCCGCCGATCCGTACCGACCGGCGGCCGGTGACCAGCTCGAGGTCCTCGGGCGCGCCCTCGATGTGCCCGTTCATCGAGCCATGGCCGGCACGACCGTCGTGGACATCGCCCTCGGCGGCCTCGAGGCGGCCAAGCGACTTGTCCGCGACACGGTGATCATCGACACGGCCGGCCGGCTGACCATCGACGACGACCTCATGGCCGAGATCGCGGCGGTCAACGCTGCGGTGCACCCGGTCGAGACGCTCCTCGTCGTCGACGCGATGACCGGCCAGGAGGCGGTCGGCGTCGCCCAGGCGTTCGCGGCGTCCGTGCCGGTCACGGGCCTGATCCTGACCAAGGTCGACGGCGATGCCCGGGGTGGTGCCGCCCTGTCGATTGCCTCGATGGCCGGCATCCCGGTGAAGTTCCTCGGCACGGGTGAGAAGTCGGACGCCCTCGAGGTCTTCCATCCCGACCGGCTCGCGGGCCGGATCCTGGGCATGGGCGACGTCCTGACCCTCGTCGAGCGAGCCCAGGAGGTCGTCGACGTCGCCGCGGCGCAGAAGCTCGAGGCGAAGCTCCGCAAGGCGGAGTTCACCCTCGAGGACATGCTCGAGCAGCTCCAGCAGGTCCAGAAGATGGGCCCGATCGGCCAGCTGATGTCGATGGTGCCGGGCATGGGCGGCATGGCCAAGGAGGCGCAGGCGGCGGTCGATCGCGGCGAGATGCGCCGAACCGAGGCGATCATCCGGTCGATGACCGGGCGAGAACGCCGCGACCCCGGCCTGCTCAACGCCTCGCGCCGCCGCCGGATCGCGGCCGGCTCGGGGACTACCCTGCCGGAGGTCAACCGACTGATGAAGCAGTTCGCGGACATGCAGAAGCTGATGAAGCAGATGTCAGGCATGCAGCGCAAGGGCGCTCCCGGCATGCTCGGCCGGAGGTAAGCCATGGACGACCAGGATCGCCTGCCCGAGGCCTCGCACGCACCCGAAATCCCGGCCGATTCAGCCGCGATGACGGAACCCGGCGCCACAACCGAACCGGATGTCCCGCCCGTGTCCGGCGTCGGGCCGGTGACCGCCGTCGCAGGCGTCGCCGGCCGCTCGTCGCGGACCCGCTGGGCGGTGGCCGGGCTCGTCTCGGTCCTCGCGATCGCCGGGACCGTCGCTGCGGCCCTGATCCTGGGCGCCAAGCCGTTGCCGGAGGCGTTCCGATACCTCCCCGAGAACAGCGTGATCGTGGCCGAGATCCGTCCCGACCTCCCCGGGGACCAGCGCCAGCACCTCGGCAACTTCCTCGCCCATTTTCCTGGCTTCGCCGACCAGTCGAACCTGTCGGCCAAGATCGACGAGACGCTCGATCGCCTGGTCAGCTCGGTCTCGTCCGGCTCGGTCGACTACGCGACACGGATCAAGCCCCTGATCGGCGGGCCGATCGTCGTCGGGGCCGGCGCGGACGGGCTGAAGGATCGGGCGGCCCTGATGGTGGCCACGACCGATGGGTCGGTGACCTGCGGGATCGTCTTCGGGTCGGCGACGGCGCTCGAGGACCACCGAGGCGTCGCCCTCGAATCCGTCCACGGCGACATGGCCTGCGCTCGCGACGGGCGGTTCCTCCTGGTCGGGGATCCGGCGAGCGTTCGGGCCGGTATCGACGCCCACCTCGACAACCGCGGGGTGGACCGGAACAGCCGCTTCACCTCGGCCCGCCAGCGGCTCGACGGCGATCAGGTCGCCATCGCGTACGTCGACGGCGCGGCCCTGGCCACGCTCGCCGAGGGATTTGCCGAGAGCCTGAGCCCGGGCGCCGACCTGGGTTCGGCGATCGCCGGGAAGGTTCCGGACTGGTTCGTGATCGGGATGCGCGTCGTCGATGACGCGGTGCAGGTCGAGGTCCAGGCCGCGCCGATCAAGGCAGACGCGCTGGCATCGTCCGTGCCGACCGACCCGCCGCCCTCGACCAGCCGGTTCGCCGAGGTGCTGCCCGCCACGACGTACGGGTTCGTCGAGGTTCACGGAGTCGGAGCCAACCTCCAGCGCGCGCTTGCCGTCCTGAAGGCCGACCCGGCCCAGGCCGACGCGGTAACCCAGATCGAGCAGGCACTCGCGGCCGTCGGCGGGATCCAGAACGTCGCGGCCTGGATCGAGGACGCCGGCCTTGCCGTGGTCCCGGCCGGCGATGCCGTCGGCGGAGCGCTGCTCCTGCGCGGATCCGATGCGGCCGCCGTGGAGGCCCGGATCACCCAGATCCGCAACCTCCTGGTCCTGGCATCGACCGGAACCGACATCACGATCCGCGACACCGACCATGCCGGGATCAAGGTGACCAACGTGGATCTCGGGGACCTGTCGAGCCTGGTGCCCGGTCTCGGCGGCGATGCGGGGCCCGTCGTCGGGGCGCGCCTGTCGCTGTCGTTTGCCGCGCGGGATGACCTGCTGGTCGTGGCCGTCGGCGACGGCGTCATCGAGAACGTGCTCGACACGACGGCGGCGTCGAGCCTCAAGGCAACCGGCGCGTATGCGCACGTGGCCCAGCTCGTCGGCAGCCCGAACGACGTCGAGGTCTACGTCGCGCTCGACGGCCTGCTCGGGTACCTCGAATCCAGCCTGCCCTCGGTACTCTCGGATGGATCGTGGGCCGAGCTCAAACCCTATCTCGACCACCTCGCCGCCTTCGGCGAGGCCAACGTCACCACCGACGCCGGCGGCCGAAGCCGCCTCGTCATCACCGTCAAGTAAGCTACCGGGCCGGCAATGGCCCGGAACGAGGAGGAACCTGCCCCACATGGCCGTACGCATTCGACTCACGCGCGTGGGCGCGAAGAAGGCACCGACGTATCGCGTGGTGATCACCGATTCGCGGAGTGCCCGTGACAGTCGCTCGATCGAGACGATCGGGCATTACAACCCCCTCGTCGAGCCGGCCGAGGTCGTGATCGACGCCGACAAGGCCCGGGCCTGGCTGGCCAAGGGCGCCCAGCCCTCCGACACGGTGGCGCGGCTCCTTCGGGTGGCCGGCATCGTGGCGGCCGGAAAGTAGGCCCGCGATGGCAGCACGCGAGCTTGTCGAGTACGTGGCGAAGACGCTCGTCGACGACCCGGATGCCGTCACCGTGACCGAGGTCGAGGACGCCGACGGGATCGTGATCGAACTCCATGTCGCCGAGGACGACATGGGCAAGGTCATCGGCCGGAACGGCAGCGTCGCCAAGGCGCTCCGGACCCTGCTCAAGGTCACGGCCGCCCGTGACGGCGGATCCGTGTCCCTGGAAATCCTCTGAGCGAGCCGATGGCCGGCGAGGCGTCGGAGCAGCCGCCGGGAGCCACCCGGCTGGTCGTCGCGCAGGTGCGCGGCCTGCACGGCCTCGAGGGGGTCGTGCGGGTCGAGGTCCTCACAGATCAGCCGGACCTGCGGTTCGCGGTGGGGTCGGTCCTTCATCGTGAGGGCGCCGACGCTCCCCTGACGATCGTCGAGTCCGCGCCCGTCGAGGACGGGCCGGGCTGGCGCCTGCGCTTTGCCGAGATCCGCTCGAGGAATGCCGCAGAGGCACTCCGGGACGCGTATCTCGAGACCATCGTCGATCGGACGGCCGACCTCGAGCCGGGCGCCGCGTACTGGCACGAGGTGATCGGGGCCGAGGTCAAGGGCCTCGATGGCCGCCTGCTGGGGACGGTCGCGGACGTCTATCGCGTCGCGAGCGCCGAGATCTTCGTAGTGCGCGGCGGACCGCCCGGCGAGTTCGACCTGCCGCTCGTGAAGTCCATCGTCCGCGAGTTCGCCCCGGAACGGGGATCGATCGTCGTCGACGAAGCGGTGCTCGACCTCGACGCCGAGCCGGTCGACCGGCGACCACCGAAGCCACCGCGCAAGCGCCCGCGCTGGTCACGTCATGGCAAGGGCGCGAGGCCGGGTCCCGGGGCCGCGCCGGACGCGGCCGCGGGCGGCGAGCCCGGCCAGGCGCGCGGGGATTCGCCCGTCGATGCAGCCCCCGACCGCGCATCGGACTGACATGCGGATCGACTTCATCACGCTGTTCCCGGCGATGCTCGAGGGCCCCCTCGCGGGCAGCATCCCCGGGCGGATCCAGGAGCAGGGCCTCGTGGACCTCCGGGTCCACGACCTCCGGACCTGGGGCATCGGCCGGCATCGCAGCGTGGATGACACGCCGTATGGTGGGGGAGCGGGGATGGTCCTTCGTCCCGAGCCCGTCGCCGCTGCGCTCGACGCCATTCGTGGACCGGAATCGACCGTGATCCTCGTCGATCCCGGCGGTGAGGTGTTCACCCAGTCGCGGGCGGGGGACCTGGCCCGGCGCAACCACCTGGTCCTGGTCTGCCCGCGCTACGAGGGCGTCGACGACCGCATCCGCGATCTCGTGGATCTCGAGCTGTCGATCGGCGACTACGTCCTGACCGGTGGCGAGCTGCCGGCGCTGGTCATCGTCGATGCCGTCATCCGTCTGCTGCCCGGTGCGATCGACCCGGCATCGACGGCCGAGGAGTCGTTCACCGATGGGCTGCTCGAGTATCCCCAGTTCACGCGCCCGGCCGTGTTCCGAGGCCGCGGGGTGCCCGATGTCCTGACCGGCGGCAACCATGCCGCCGTCCGCCAGTGGCGCCGGGAGGCTGCCCTGGCGCGCACGGAACGGCAGCGTCCGGACCTGCTCGCGTCGCACGGCGCGAGCGCGACGGAGCCCGCAACCGACCGGCGTCCGGCGGCCCCGACGCGTCGCGCCGCCCGATCGCGGCCACCGGGATGACGGGGAACCCGTGCTATACTCCGCCGCCGGTCGCCCGCGACCACCCGCATTGACCTCATCCCGCAGCCACCGCTGCCCACACGACGGGGAACCGCCACCGTGAACGTGCTCGACGAGATCGTCGCCGAACAGATCCGCACCGACCTGCCCGACCTCGCAACCGGCGACACGGTTCGCGTGTTTGCCCGCGTCGTCGAGGGCGGCAAGGAGCGCGTGCAGGTCTTCGAGGGCACGCTCATGCGGCTCCGCGGGGGCGGGATCACCCGTTCGATCACCGTCCGCAAGCTGGCAAGCGGCGTCGGCGTGGAGCGGACGTTCAAGGTCAACAGCCCGCGGATCGAGAAGATCGAGGTCGTCCGCCACGGCCAGGTCCGTCGCGCCCAGCTGTACTTCCTCCGGCAGCGGGTCGGCAAGGCCGCCACGCTGCGCGAGCGTCGCACCAACAGCTGACCTGGCCGTCCCGTTCGATCGCGACCCCGTCGATCCCGACGGGGTCGTTCCATGTCCGACGCCCGCGGGGCCATCGGCGTAGGCTTGGTTCCGTGCCCAAGGACCCGACCCTCAAGATCGAGCGAGCCCTCTGGAGCGCAGGGCTGGAGCGCATCGTGGGCGTCGACGAAGTCGGCGTGGCGCCCACCTGCGGCGCGGTCGTCGCGGCGGCCGTGATCATCCGTCCGAACAGCCGCCGGATCGCCG
>SCTE01000302.1 GCA_004298915.1 Chloroflexota bacterium
GGGGCTCGGCCGCCGTGTCGAGCCCCCGTTCCCGACACGGGCCCGTCGCGTCCGCGCCGGATCCACGATTGACGTCGCCGGCCAGTCGATCGTCGTCCTCCAGGGACGGGCCGGGTGACGCCGCCGGCGCGGTCGACCGGGTCAGGCCCTGCGCAGCGATGCGTTTGACACCCCGTCCGACCGTGGCCTAGGGTCAGGCGAGCAGCCGACCCGCCATATCGCGGTCGGTCTGCGCCCCGACCAGCGATCCAGGGAGGTCCTATTCTCGATCAGATGCGCGCGAACGCCGCTGCCCCGGTCGTGATCCCGCCGCGAGACGGGCTGCCCGACGACGGGCGCCGCCGTGCCATCATCGAGGCCGTCTCGCCGGCGGTGGACGGCGGCCGGTTCCCGGTCAAGCGGGTGATCGGCGACACGGTCGTGGTCGGGGCCGACGCGTTCGCCGACGGCCATGACGTCGTCTCGGTCCGGCTCCGGCATCGCCCGCCGGGCGCCGGCGACTGGATCGAGATTCCGATGGACGAGCTCGGCAATGACCAGTGGCGGGCCGAGTTCCGGGTCGAGTCGCTCGGGCGCCATGCCTTCACGGTCGCAGCGTGGACCGATGCCTGGGCGACGTGGCGGCGCGACCTCCGCAAGCGGATCGACGCCCGGCAGGATGTGGCCGTGGACCTGCGGATCGGTGCAGCCATGATCGACGGGGCGTCGGCGCGGGCCCGAGCGCTTGGAGCGGCGGACGACGGCCGGAGCCTCGCGTCCTGGGCGACCGAGCTGCGAGCGATGCGACCCGCCGGGGATACGGCCGGCCGCGCGCTCGACGACGGGCTCGATGCCCTGATGCGCGCCTACGTCGATCGCGCGCACGAGACCGTCCACGAGCCGATCCTCGAGATCAGCGTCGAGCCGGCGATGGCCCGGTTCAGCACCTGGTACGAGCTGTTCCCGCGTTCGACGTCGCCCGACCCGAAGGTCCACGGGACGTTCCGCGACGTCATCGCTCGCCTGCCCTACATCATCGACCTCGGGTTCGACGTGCTGTACCTGCCGCCGATTCACCCGATCGGCCTGACATTTCGCAAGGGCCCGAACAACGCGACCGAGGCCCGGCCCGAGGACCTCGGCGTCCCGTGGGCCATCGGATCGCCCGATGGCGGTCACCAATCGATCCATCCCGCGCTCGGCACGCTCGACGACTTCCGGGCCCTGGTCAGTACCGCCGAGGCGCGCGGCGTGGCGATTGCCCTTGACATCGCATTCCAGGCGTCGCCCGACCACCCATGGGTCCGCGAGCACCCGACCTGGTTCCGCCAGCGACCTGACGGCACCGTCCAGTACGCGGAGAACCCGCCGAAGAAGTACCAGGACATCTACCCGTTCGATTTCGAATCGGACGACTGGCCGGGGCTCTGGGCGGCGCTCGAGGACGTGTTCCGCTACTGGATCGCCCAGGGCGTCCACGTCTTCCGGGTGGACAACCCGCACACGAAGGCATTCCCGTTCTGGGAGTGGGCGATCGCCCGGATCAAGGCGGACCATCCCGAGGTCGTCTTCCTCGCCGAGGCCTTCACCCGCCCGCGGGTCATGTACCGGCTGGCGAAGGTCGGCTTCACCCAGTCCTACACGTACTTCACGTGGCGGACGAGGAAGGCCGAGCTGGCTGCCTACCTCACCGAGCTGTCCCGGCCGCCGGTGTCCGACTTCTTCGGCCCGAACTTCTGGCCGAACACGCCGGATATCCTTCACGGCACGCTCCAGGAAGGCGGTCGCTCCATGTTCGAGGCGCGCTACGTCCTCGCCGCGACCTCGTCGTCGAACATCGGTATCTACGGGCCCGCCTACGAGCTCGGCGAGAACACGCCGCGCGAGCCGGGCAGCGAGGAATACCTCAACTCCGAGAAGTACGAGCAGCGGACGTGGGATCTCGACGGCCCCACGACCATCGCCCCGCTCATCCGTCGGATGAACCGGGTCAGGCGGGAGCATGCCGCGCTTCAGGTGAACGCCGGCCTCGTGATCCACGACATCGAGGACGACCAGCTCATCGCCTACTCGAAGCAGACCCCCGATGGGTCGGATCGCGTCCTGGCCATCGTGAGCCTGGCGCCGAACGAGATCCGCCGCGGCACGCTCAGGCTGGATCTCGGAGCCCTTGGCCTGGATCCCGGCCGCCCCGTGTTCGTCGAGGACCTGCTGGCTGGCGGGACCGAGACGTGGCCGGCCGGGGGGATCGAGATCGAGATCGACCCGGCGATCCTGCCCGCGCGTGTCCTCCAGCTCCGGGCGGCGACCTGATGGCCACGCGAACCCGTGCCACGAGCGCACCCGCCACGCCGTCGAAGGCGACCGCGCGGCCCGCGCGAGCCGGCCGGGCCGCCGGGAGCAAGGCCGTGACCGGCGAGGCGCTCTGGTACAGGGACGCGATCATCTACGAAGTCCCGGTCCGGGCCTACCGGGACAGCAACGGCGATGGCGTCGGGGACTTCCGCGGCCTGACCGAGAAGCTCGACTACATCCGCGATCTCGGCGTGACCGCCATCTGGATCCTGCCGTTCTACCCCTCGCCGCTCCGCGACGACGGCTACGACATCGCCGACTTCACCGGGGTCAATCCGAGCTACGGCACGCTCCGCGACGTCAAGAAGTTCATCCGCGAGGCCCACGCCCGCGGCCTGCGGGTCATCACCGAGCTGGTCTGCAACCACACCTCGGACCAGAACGCATGGTTCCAGCGGGCGCGCCTGGCGAAGCCCGGCAGCTCGGCGCGCGACTTCTACGTCTGGAGCGACGACCCCGACAAGTACGCCGATGCCCGGATCATCTTTACCGACACGGAGACCTCGAACTGGACCTGGGATCCGGTCGCGGGCGCCTACTATTGGCACCGCTTCTTCTCCCACCAGCCCGACCTCAACTTCGACAACCCGGCGGTCCACGAGGCCGTGTTCAAGGCGATGGACTTCTGGCTCGAGATGGGGGTCGACGGGCTCCGGCTGGACGCGATCCCGTATCTCTACGAGCGCGAGGGCACGAACTGCGAGAACCTGCCCGAGACCCATGCCTTCCTCAAGAAGCTGCGCCGGCACGTGGATCGGAACTTCCCGGGCCGGATGCTCCTGGCCGAGGCCAACCAGTGGCCCGAGGACTCGGTCGAGTACTTCGGGAACGGCGACGAGTGCAACATGGCCTTCCACTTCCCGGTCATGCCGCGGATGTTCATGGCCGTCCGGTCCGAGGACCGACTGCCGATCGTGGACATCCTCGAGCAGACCCCCGCGATCCCCGACAACGCCCAGTGGGCGATGTTCCTCCGCAATCACGACGAGCTGACGCTCGAGATGGTCACGGACGAGGAACGGGACTACATGTACCGCGCCTACGCCCACGACCCGCAGATGCGGATCAACGTCGGGATCCGCCGCCGGCTGAGCCCGCTCCTCGGCAACAACCGCCGCCGGATCGAGCTGATGAACGGGCTCCTGTTCTCGCTGCCGGGAACGCCGGTCCTCTATTACGGCGACGAGATCGGGATGGGCGACAACGTCTTCGTGGGCGATCGCAATGGCGTCCGGACGCCGATGCAGTGGAACGCCGATCGCAACGCCGGTTTCTCGAGCGCCAACCGGCAGCAGCTCTACCTGCCGGTGATCGAGGACCCCGAATACCACTACGAGGCCGTCAACGTCGAAGTCCAGCAGGGCAACCCGCAGTCCCTGCTGTGGTGGATGAAGCGCCTCATCGACCTGCGCAAGCGGCACACGGCGTTCAGCCGAGGAACGCTCGAGTTCCTCGATCCGGAGAACCACCGGATCCTGGCGTTCACTCGTCGTCACCAGGGCGAGGTGATCCTCGTCGTCGCCAACCTGTCGCGCTTCGTCCAGCCCGTCGAACTCGACCTGGCCGAGTTCGCCGGCGCCAAGCCGATCGAGCTCATGGGCCGGGTGGACTTCCCGGTGATCGGCGAGAACCCCTACGTCCTGGCGATGGGCCCGCACTCGTTCATGTGGTTCACCCTGGAGCCACCCGCCCCGGAGGCGAGCCTGGCCGCGACGCCCGCCGACCTGCCATTGCTTGCCCCGGCCGCATCAATCGGCGCGCTGCTGGGCGGCGCGCACGCGGATGCCACGATCGGCGCCCTGACGGACTGGATCCGCGGTCGACGCTGGTTCCGCAGCCGCACCCGACGGATCAAGGACTTCTCCATCCGCGACGTCGTCCCCGTTCCGGTCCCCGGAGAAGGGCGCTCGGCCGCGCTGATCCTCGCCGAGCTGGGCTACACGGACGGCGATCCGGAGCTCTATCTCATCCCGCTCACGACGATGACCGCGCGCGAGGCGGCGTCGATCATCGAGGCCAGCCCCCATGCCGCGATCGCCCGGATCAGCCCGTCGAACGGCCGCCGATCGGAAGGCGTGCTTCTCGACGCGACCCTCGATCCGACGTTCATGACGGCGTTGCTCGAGGCCATCCGTTCTCGCAAGCGCCTGCGCGGCCGGACCGGGGAGCTCACCGGCAAGCCCGAGAAGGCGTTCCGCTCGATCGTCGGTCGGGACCACGCCGCCCTCGTCCCGACGCCCATCCGCGGGGAACAGAGCAACAGTTCGACGATCTTCGGCGACCGCGCGATCCTCAAGCTCTATCGGGTCACCCAGCCCGGGATCAACCCGGATCTCGAGGTCGGGCGGGTCCTGACGGAGCGTGGCTTCGAGCACACGCCGGCGATCGCCGGTTCGATGGACTACCGCGACGACGATGGCACGTCGATGACCGCGGTCCTGGTG
>SCTE01000303.1 GCA_004298915.1 Chloroflexota bacterium
CCAAACTCGACGTTGCCGCGCAGGCTCGGGTCGAGCCCGAGATGGCTGAACGTGTACTCGGTCGCGAAGTGTGGCGTGGCGAGGTCGTAGTAACCGCTCGCGACGAAGACGCGCGTCGACGGATTGCGCGAGATCGTCTCCCGCAGCGCCTCCGACACGTCGACGTGGGCGTTCTTGAAATCGTCGTAGTCCCAGGCCTCGTGCACCTTCTCGCTGAGGATCTCGTACGGCAGCTCGCTCTCGTAGGCAAGCTCGCGCCGCAGGTAGTCGTTGAGCGACGAGGTGTACGGCCCCATCGTGGCGTCCATGCTCGGGTCGCCCTCGACGGTGTCGCCGTCGACGAAACGGTCGATGCCGGTGTAGCGCGCGTCGATCCGGCCGATCGTCCGCCGCTGCTCACGGAGCAACTCCTTGCAGAAGCGGAGGATCTCGATGCGCAGGTCGTACCGCTTCACGTAGTCGACCGAGAGACCGGTGTACTCGGCAAGTTGCGTCGCGATCTCGTCGTAGCGCTTGCCGTCGAGCGTGTCTCCGCGGAACAGGGCGAGTGCGTAGTCGTTTGCCGCGAACGACTCGACCTCGTCGAGGAACTTGCGCAGCGGGCGCTTCTGGAGCACCTTCGAAAGCCGGCCGTGGTACCAGGCCGCAGCGGCGTAGGTCGGCAGGAACAGGAGATAGGGGAGGTCGTTGCCGCGCTCGAAGGTCCAGGTCTGCCGGTCGAAGCCGGCTGTCTGGAAGTTGAGGATCGACGAGACCAGCAGCAGACCGTTGAAGGCAATCCCGTGTCGCTTGTAGAGATGCGCGGCGAGGCCCGCAGAGCGCGTCGTGCCGTAGCTCTCGCCGGCCAGGAACTTCGGCGAGCTCCAGCGCTCGTGCCGCGTCAGGTAGACGCGAATGAACTCGCCGACGGCTTCGATGTCGCGCTTGAAGTGCGCGAACTCCTTCATCTCTTCGTCCGGGATGGCGCGCGAGTAGCCCGTGCCGACAGGGTCGATGAAGACGATGTCGGCGACGTCGAGGATCGCGTACTCGTTGTCGACGAGCTTGCCTGGCGGCGGGCCGGGCATGCCGTTCTCGTCGAGCAGAACGCGTCGTGGGCCGAACGCGCCGAGGTGGAGCCAGACAGACGACGATCCGGGGCCGCCGTTGAAGCAGAACACGATCGGCCGCGTGGCTGGATCGGCGACCCCGTCGCGCGTGTAGGCGACCGAGAAGAACGACGCCTTCTTCTTGCCCTCCTCCTCGCGGAGGATCGTCCGGCTCGCGGTTGCCGTGTACGAGACCTTCTTGCGCCCGATCGTGATCGTGTGCTTGGTCTCGGCGATGCCCTCCTCGTGATGCGCGGGCGGCGGCGTGTCGTCTGGCTTCTTCGCGTCGTCCCCGGCTTCGGCGCCGGGCTTGGGCTTCGCGCTGTCGTCGGTCATCGAGCAACTCCTCGTCGCGTCCTTGGCGGGGCCGGGTGCAGCCTAGAGGTTCGGCACCGGGCCGGCGCCCCGGTCAATCTTGATCTCTTGGCTTCTTCGAAGATTCTGAGCTAGGCTGCCGCCATGTCGCCGGGGGCACGTCCCGTCCACGAGGTGAAGGCACGCCTGTTCCGTGTGCTCGGCCACCCTGCCCGGGTCCGGATCCTCGAGCTGTTGGGTGCT
>SCTE01000304.1 GCA_004298915.1 Chloroflexota bacterium
CCTCGTCGGGGACGTCCGCACTCGCCTCGTCGGTCCGCCGCATGATCCTCAGCCGCTCCGGACGGACGACGACGGCCGCGGGCGCGCCATCGGCAAGTGATGCTCGGGCCACCTGGGCCGGATCCACCCGCCAGCGAGCGAGGCCGCGGACCAGCACGCCGCCGTCGCCGATGCGCTCGAAGCGGCCCCGGAGGATGTTCGATTCGCCGATGAAGTCGGCCACGAACAGGGAGACGGGCCGGTCGTAGAGGTCCTCGCCGGTCCCGAGCTGCTCGATCTGCCCCGTGTTGAAGATGGCGATCCGGTCGCTCATGACGAGCGCCTCTTCCTGGTCGTGGGTGACGTAGATGACGGTGGCGCCGAGCTGGCGGCTGATGTGCATGACCTCGAGCTGAAGCGCCTCACGGAGCTTCTTGTCGAGCGCCCCGAGCGGTTCGTCCATGAGCAGGAGCCGGGGCTTGAAGACGACGGCACGAGCGAAGGCGATCCGCTGCTGCTGCCCGCCCGACAGCTCGCGCGGGTAGCGGCGCCCGAGGCCTCCGAGCTTCACGAGCTCGAGCGCCTCGGCGACGCGACGGTCGATCTCCGCCCGGGGGGTCCCGCGCATCTCGAGTGGGAAGGCGATGTTCTGGGCGGCCGTGAGGTGCGGAAAGAGGGCGTAGTTCTGGAAGATCATGCCGACGTCCCGGTGATGCGGCGGGACCTGGCTCATGTCGACACCGTCGATCTCGATCGTGCCCCCCGACTGCTTCGTGAAGCCCGCGATCATCCGGAGCGTGGTCGTCTTGCCGGAGCCGGACGGCCCGAGCAGGGTGATGAATTCGCCCTGTCGGACCTCGAGGTCAACGCCGTCGACCGCGACCACGTCCCCGAAGGCCTTCCGAAGCCCACGCAGGACGAGCGCAGGCCTGGCCATCGCGTCGGGCGTGGCGCCGGGCTGGGGCAGCGGCGCGGGCGGGATGCTCACCGGACCGGCGCCTGGCGTCGCGCGACGAGCGCGAGGAGCAGGATCGTGGTCGTCACCGCGAGGAGGGTGGTGGACACCGCTGCGACGGTGGGATCGACCACTTGCCGAACCTGCTCCCACATCTCGACCGGCAGCGTCCGGAATCGGGCGGTCGTCAGGAAGATCGACACGACGACCTCATCCCACGAGGTGATGAACGCGAACAGGGCTCCGGCCAGCACGCCGGGCAGGATCATCGGCAGCGTGACGCGCTGGAAGGTCCGGACCGGGCTCGCGCCGAGGCTCATCGCGGCGAGCTCGAGGTTCCGGTCGATCGTCCGCAGGCTGGTCGCCACGTTGATCACCACGAACGGCACGGCGAGCGCCGTGTGGGCGATCACGAGGCCGACGATCGACCCGGTGATCTTCCAGCGGACGAACAGGGAGAACATCCCGATCGCGATGATGATCAGCGGGACGATGAGCGGAGACAGGACGAGGGCATTGACCGCGCCTCGGCCGGGGAACCGCCCGCGAACGGTGCCGAGCGCCGCGAGCGACCCGAGCACCGTGGCGAAGATCGAGGTCAGGAGCGCCACCTTCGCGCTGTTGACGAACCCGGCCGACCACTGGGGATCCGTCAGCATCTTCTCGTACCAGCGGGTCGAGAAGCCCTCGGGCGGGAACGTCAGCGCGTTCGAGGCGGTGAAGCTCATGGGTACCACCACGAGCGTGGGCGCCATGAGGAACAGCACGACCATGGACCCGAGGGCCAGGAGCAGCAGCCGGCGCGGCTGGCGCCACGAATCGGTCACGGGTCAGGACTCCTCGAGGCTTCCGTAGACGTCGCGCAGCCGGACGAAGCGCGACGCGACGAAGAGGACGATCAGCGCCAGGGCCAGGAGGATGACGCCCATCGTGCTGGCGATCCCCCAGTCCAGGCGCTGCTGGACCGCACTCGCGATGAACTGGCTGATCATCGTGTCCTTGGGAGACCCGAGCAGGGCCGGCGTGATGTAGAACCCGAGCGCCAGGACGAACACGAGAAGCGAGCCTGCCAGCACCCCCGGCATCGAGAGCGGCAGGAAGACCCGTCGGAACGCGGTGAACGGCCGCGCCCCGAGGTTCGCCGCCGCCTTGGTCAGTTCGGGATCGATCCTCCGCATCGATGCATAGAGCGGCAGGACCATGAACGGCAGGAGGATCTGGCTCATGCCCAGCATCACGCCAAGCGTCGTCCGGATGAGTGGGAGTGGCTCCTCGACCCAGTGCATGTCGAGCAGGAACGTGTTGATGATCCCGGTGTCACGCAGGATCACCTGCCACGCGTAGGTCCGGACGAGCAGGCTCGACCAGAACGGCAGGAGCACGGCGATGAGCAGCAGGCCCGCGATGCGCGGCCGGACGATGTTCATCAGATAGGCGTACGGGTAGCCGAGCGCCAGGCAGACGACCGTGGACAGCACGGCGACCCAGAAGGTGTTGGCGAGAACCCGCACGTTCGAGGCGGATGCGGCGAAGCGCTCGTAGTTGGCGAAGATGTCGGTTGTCGGTTTGGGGAACTCGGTCACGCTGCGCAGGCTCACCGCGACGAGCGGAGCCAGGAAGAACGCGATCAGGAAGACGATCGCCGGGACGGCGAGCAGCGCCCAGCGATTGATGATCGGGCCGCCACCGAGGCGGCGACCCGATCGTTCCGCGGTCAGGCGAGCCTGGCGCACCGGGACGGGCGTCAGGCGACGGCTCGTGCCGCCATCACTTGGTCTTCCACTCCTGATAGGCATCCTCGAGAGCCTGGGCGTTGTCCACGATCCAGGCGTCATCGAAGTACGCCGTGGTGTCGTTGATGTTCGACACGCTGAGCTCGGCGACGGTGGAGGGGTCGGCCTTGGACAGGGTGTTCGTCGGGCCGTACGGGATGTACTTCGACGGTGCCGCGTTGTTCTCCTTGCAGGTCGCCCAGGCGATGAAGTTCATTGCCTGATCCTTGTTGGGCGTGCCCTTGGGGACCACGAAGTAGTCCGCGGTCACGATCTGGTCGTTCCACTGGATCTCGACGGGCTTGTTGTCGATGTGCTTGGCGCTGTAGCCACGTCCATTCCAGATCAGGGTCATGGACACCTCGCCCTTGCCGATCAGGTCCTGCGACTCGGCGCCGGAACCCCAGAAGACCATGTCGTTCTTGATCGTGTCGAGCTTGGCCACCGCTCGAGGGATGTCGAGGGGGTAGAGATCCGTCGGCTTCACCCCGTCGGCGAGGAGGGCGACCTCGAAGATGCCGCCCGCCGAGTAGTCCCACATGCCACGCTTGCCGGGGAACTTCGCCGTATCGAAGTAATCGGCCCAGCCCTGTGGCACCTGGCCGGCCAGCTTGTCCGTGTTGTAGGCAAGGACGACGCCGTAGGTGATGTCGGCGACCCGGTAGGTCCCCGCAAAGCCGGGCAGGATCTCGTCCTTGTGGATCTTCGTGTAGTCGAGCGGCTCGAGCAGCGCGGCGTTCGCGTCGAGGCCGAAGTCGTTGCCGACGTCAACGATGTCCCACGAGACCTGGCCGGACTCGACCTGGGCCTTGATCGTCGCGTTCGACGAATCCTCGCTCTCCTGGAACGTGACCCCCGTCAGGGCGGCGTACGGCTCGAGCCAACCCTGCCGCTGGGCCTTCTGGTAGGCGCCGCCGTAGGACACGAACGTGAGGGTCGTGCCCGCCGGCGCCTTGGGCGGGGCCGTGCAGAGGTCGGCCGCCGCAGGCGTCGCGGTGGCCGGAGCCACGGACGCCGGCGGGGTCCCGGTCGGTGCCGTACTGGCTCCCCCTCCACAGGCCGCTACCAGGATCAAGCCCGCGACGAGCGTCGAAGAAAGGCGTCGCCATGACGTCATGGATCGATCCTCCTCGATATCCGCGCCCCTGGCGAACGGGACGATCCGCCACCGCCGGGCCGCTGGAACGCCGCCATGATAGTCGGCACCCGTCACGGTAGATAGAGGGATTCGGGGTCAGCCCGACCGTGCCTCGACCAACTGGCGGAGATGCTCCTCGTCGTGATCCAACGCGATCCGCATCAGGGCCGCGACGTCGAGCACGCCGAAGGTCGCGTGCCGGCCACGGCGGTGCCAGCCGGCGTCGTCGAGGGCCTCGAGCCGACCGACCGTCGCGGCTCGATGGGCGGCGAAGACATCGACCGCGGCATCGAATCCGGCGCCCTCGGGGAGCGGCCATCGGTCCGGCTCGACCCACGGCCACTCCGGGAACGTCTCGGTCGCGAGCGCATCGAGGCGAACGTGCCAGACGCCCGTTTCGACTGCCGCGAGGTGCAGGGTGACGTCGCGGGCCGACCACTCGCCGGCCACGGACGGCACGACGGGATCCGCGTGACCCCGAGCCGCCTCGATGATCCGTGCGGGGGTCGAGGTGAGGTCGCGGATCAGGGCCGCCCGCGCCGGGGTCACGACGGGGTCACTCGCCCCTGAGCGTGGCCAGGTACCCGGCCCGCCACGTTTCGGTCGATTCGACCTGGTTGAACGTGTAGACGTGGAGATCGATGACGTTCGCGGCCGGGTCGGCGATGACCGGTCCGAGCTTCTCGAGGAGGCCGGTGGGCCGGTAGATGCCGCCGGACGTGACCAGCTCGCTGACGAATCGGACGTTCTTGGAGAGGAACCGGCCCGTGTCCTTGACCCCGATCCGGGCGCTGATCGAGAGCAGCTTCGGGACCTCGGCAACGCCCGGGATGCCGATCTTGACCGGCAGCGCGATGCCCTCGGCCCGTCGCGCCGCGATGAAGGCGCGAATGGCAACGGGGTCGAAGCAGAGCTGCGTGGTCATGTAGGACGCGAAGGCCGCCTTGTCCCGCAGTGCCTGGAGGAGGGCCGGCTGCGGGATCACCGCGTGGCCCTGTGGGTAGCACGGGACCCCGATGTCGCTCGGCCCGTCACCGAGCTCGGCCATCGCTCGCAGGAGCGAGAGTCCATCGAGGAATTGGCCCGGATCCTCGGCGTCGCCACCGACCACGAAGGCCCGGTCGATGCCGGACGCCCTGAGCCGGGCGAGCACGTCGGCAAGGTGCGCGCGATCGCGAATCATCCGCGCCGACAGGTGCGGGATCACCCGAAACCCGTTGGCTTCCAGCGCGGCCGAGAGGTCGAGGGTCGCCTCGATCCCCTTGGCCGGTGAGGCCGTGACCGAGACCTTCGCGCCGGCGGGCAGGAATGCGGCCTGATCATGGACGTTCTTGAGCGGAATCAGCTCGAACGTCGGGTTCGCGAGGACCTCGGTGAGTGCCTCGCGCGCGGGAGCGGCGAGATCGGAACCCGGCTCGGCTCGCCCGACGAGACGGCGCAGCAATGCCACGCGCCTAGACCTCGGAATCCGGGAACGACGCCTTGCGCTTGACGATGAACTCAAGGAGCGCCTCGTCGATCGCGTCGTCGAGCGGCGGCGCCTCGTATTCGTTGAGCATCCGCTTCCAGATCGTGTTGGCGCGCTGGGCGGCATCGAGGCCGCCATCCTCGAGCCACTGCTCGTACGAGTTGTTGTCCGCGATCGGCGATCGGTAGAACGCGGTTTCGAAGTTCGCGAGGGTGTGGCTGTTACCGAGGAAGTGGAGGCCCGGACCGTTCTCCCGGATCGCGTCGAGGGCCTGGCCGTTCTCGGACAGGTCCACGCCGTTCACGAAGACCGAGGCCATCCCGCACTGGTCGGCGTCGAGGATGAACTTCTCGTAGCCGATCGCGAGTCCGCCCTCGAGCCAGCCCGCGGCATGGAGCACGAAGTTGACGCCGGCCAGGATCGTCGGCTGGAACGTGGCCGCGCTCTCGTAGGCGGCCTGGGCGTCGGCGATCTTGCTCGCGCAGAGATTGCCGCCGGATCGGAACGGGACGCCGAGGCGCCGGGCCAGCGCGGCCATCGTGTAGAGCACGAGCGCCGGCTCCGGGGTGCCGAACGTCGGCGCGCCCGATTGCATCGAGATCGAGGAGGCGAACGACCCGAGGACGACCGGCGCCCCGGGTCGCGTGAGCTGCACGAAGGTCATCCCGGCAAGCGCCTCGGCGAGCGTCTGGGCGGCCGTGCCCGCGACGGTGACGGGCGACATCGCGCCGGCCAGGATGAACGGCGTGATGAGCGTGGCCTGGTTGTTCTGCGCGTACTCGCGGGCCGCGCCGAGCATCGTCGAGTCCCAGACGAGCGGTGAGTTCGCGTTGATCAGGCTCAGGATCACCGTGTGGTCCTGGAGGTAGTCCGCACCGAACAGGATCCGCGCCATCTCCACGGTGTCGGCCGCCCGCGACGGATGGGTGACCGAGCCCATGAATGGCTTGTCCGAGTACCGGATGTGGGAATAGACCATGTCGAGGTGGCGCTTGTTGACCGGCACGTCCACCGGCTCGCAGACCGTGCCCCCCGAGTGGTGGAGGTTCGGGCTCATGTACGTGAGCTTCACGAAGTTCCGGAAGTCCTCGATCGTCCCGTAGCGGCGCCCGTTGTCGAGGTCCCGAACGAACGGCGAGCCGTAGTTCGGGGCGAGGACGGTGTACGGATCCCCGATCTGGACGGTCCGCTCTGGGTTGCGCGCGTGCTGCGTGAAGACGCGCGGAGCCGATGCCTGGACGATGGACCGGCACATCCCGCGCGGGAAGCGGACGAGCTCACCGGTGACGTCGGCACCGGCCTCGCGGAGGAGGCGGAGCGCATCGGGGTCGCCACGGAACTCGATCCCGACCTCCTCGAGGATCGTGTCGGCGTTGTGCTCGAGGAGGGCGAGACCCTCCTCGTTGAGGACCTCGAAGGGCTTGAGGGCACGGGTCAGGAATGGCGCGGATTCGACATGTGCCGCGAGCCTCGCCGCGACGCGGCCGGCGCGGCCCCCGGTTCGGTGGCGTGGGCCTTCGTGCATCAGCGTTCCTCCGTGGCGGCGGCCGTCGGTCGCCGTCGATTGACGCGTCGTCCGTGGTGTGGCTGGCCGTCGGAACCGGCGGCCGTGCTCGACCCGCCAGCGCTGCCGGCGGGTCGTTCGCTTGCCGTTCGTCGCGCCGGCAGTTCGACCGCGGCCGACAGGAACGGCATCGGGGCGATCCGATGCGGGATGGCCATGGCGTCCACGAAGTGCTCCTGGAAGCGTGCCTCGACCGCCGTCTCGATCTTCTCGACGGTCCGCACGACCGCCTCGATCTCGCGCCGCGCCTCGCCCGACAGCAACGCGATGAGCGCCCCGGTGCCGGCAGCGTTGCCGGCCGGTCCGACGCGGTCGAGGGGCGCGTCCGGGACCAGGCCGAGCACCAGGGCATGGAGCGGATCGATCTGGCTCCCGAAGGCGCCGGCGAGCTCGACGCGATCGACCGTCTCGACCCCGAGGTGGTCCATGAGCAGCCGGGCACCGGCATACAGCGCGGCCTTCGCCAGCTGGATCGCCCGCACGTCGTTCTGGGTGATCGTCAGGCGCGGGCTGCCGGGCAGGTAGTCGGCCTCACCGGGGGTGCCGGTCGGTGGCACCGCCTCCTGGAGCAGGTACGAAAAGGTCCGCCCGTCCGCGACGACCCGCGGGTTCCGGGTCGCCATCGCCCCGTCGATGGTGCCGTCGGCGGTGATGACGCCGGCCAGGAAGAGCTCGGCGATGACCTCGACGATGCCCGAGCCGCAGACCCCGGTGATGCCGGTCCGCCGGGTGGACGCCGCGAACCCGATCTCGTCCGACCAGCGGCTGGACCCGATGACCCGGAACCGCGGCTCGAGGGTCTGGCGATCGATCCGGACGCGTTCGATGGCTCCCGGCGCGGCGCGCTGCCCGCAGCTGATCTGCGCGCCCTCGAAGGCGGGGCCGGTCGGCGACGACGCGGCGAGCAGCCGGGCCCGGCTGCCCAGCACGATCTCCGCGTTGGTGCCGACATCCACGAGCAGGGTGATCTCGTCGCGGAGGTACGGCGTCTGGGACAGGATCGCGGCCGCGGCGTCCGCCCCGACGTGCCCGGCGATGCAGGGCAGGAGGTACGCCCGGGCACCCGGGTGGGCGCGGATCTCGAGCTCGCGGGCCGTCGTCCGGACCGCCGCATCGGTCGCCAGCGCGAACGGCGCGGACCCGAGCGGGATCGGATCGATCCCCAGGACCAGGTGGTGCATGATCGGGTTGCCGACGAGGGTGATCTCGAGGATGTCGGTGGGATCGACCTCGGCGCGTTCGGCCAGCCCGGCGACCAGCGAGCCCAGCGCGTCGCGCACGGCACGGGTCAGTTCGACCGCCCCGCCGTCGTGCATCATCGCGTAGCTGACCCGGCTCATGAGGTCCTCACCGAACCGGATCTGCGGGTTCATCACGCCATCGGATGCGAGGACGGCGCCATCGGCCAGGTCGGCCAGGTGCCCGGCGATCGTGGTGGATCCGATGTCGATGGCCACGCCGAGCGCCCGGTCGTGCAGACCGGGCCAGACCGCGGTCACGTGTCGCCCGTCATGGACGGCCACGGTCACCCGGTAGGCGCCGGCCTCGAGCGCCGGCTGGAGCGCACGGATGACCTCGAGATCGGCGACGAGGCCGTCGAGTCCCCACTCCGCCTTGAGCGCGGCGAGGACCCGGGCAAGGTCGCCGCCGGGCATTTCGAGCGTCGGCCGATCGACCTCGACCTCGTACAGGCGAACGACCGGATCGATGATGAAGTCCCGGACGGGGACACCCTTGCGCACGACCTGCCGATGGACCTGGCTCTCCGGGGGGACGTCCACGAGGACGTCGCCGTGGATCGCCGCCCGGCAGCCGAGCCGCCGGTCCGCGGCGAGGCCGCGCAGCCGGTCGAACTCCGCCTCGTCAGCACCCGACGGCGACAGGTGCAAGCCCGAGGAGGTGATCCCGTGCTTGGGGAACTCGCCC
>SCTE01000305.1 GCA_004298915.1 Chloroflexota bacterium
AGGTTGATCATGGCGAGCGGGCTCGAGACCAGGGCGACAACCCGGATCCCGGTGTCATGGACGCCGGCCACCTCGAGCATCGCCTCGGCGGGTCCGCCTTCGTCCTCGTCCAGCCAAGCGTCGCTCATCGTGCGCCCGGTTTCCATCCCCAGCGACAGCGTGACGTGACCGGTGACCGTATCGGCGTCAACGAGGAGGACGTTGCGGTCACGTCGAACCTGGAGGGCCGTTGCAAGGTTCGTGGCGATCGTGGTCTTGCCAACGCCGCCCTTCGGATTGAAGATCGCGACGATCGGCGTCCGTGCCGCCCAGTCCGCCTCGACCTGCCCGCGCGACAGGACGATGCTCTCGTGTTCGTTGGAATTGACCTGGGAACGGATGAGCATGGCCTCGGCACGCCAGCGCAGACCATCGGCATCCACGGGCCGAAGCACGAGCTCGTCGTTCGGCCCGAACGCGTCGTCCTCGCCGAGGGCGTCGAACTGCGATCCCTTCGCGACGATCAGGGACGGCACATCGATCCCTCGCGAGCGCTGCGCCGCCAGCGTCGCGGCGACCGACGCTGGGTCGTCGGTCATGTCGAGGATCGCCAGGCCAACCGGAAGTCCACCTTCCACGACCCGTTCCAGGTCGGCCGCGGTCTCGAGCACGACCGTGCCGAACTCAGCCGCCGCCAGGTATTCGAGGACGGCCGCTCGCTCTGATTCAGGCAGCGCGACGGCGATGGTGGGGCGTCGCATGTCGGGGAACTCCGTTGCTAGTTGATGCCGGCAGGGGCCGTTGCCGTGACGGACAGGACGCCCTCGGCCTGGTTCGTTACGACGGCGCTGAACTCCTCGAGCCCGCCGACGATTCCGACGACATCGGTGTCGGCATGGTGGCGAACGGTGAACACGAAGTCGCCAGCAGGTCCTGACACGACCGAGATCGCCTCGACGCCCGGGGCCTTGGCGACGGCTCGCTTGAAGGCCGCGATGCTGGCGACGCTCACGAGCCCGACGACGGACAGGAGCGTGACGGCCGGTACATCGGCAATGTCCTCGGCGGGTGCCGAGGTCGCCGCGGGCGTCGCATCCGACGATGCAGCCTCGGGCGCGTCGGCCTCGGACGACGTGGCGCCCACGGGCGCGACCTCGATCGCTGCCGCGTCCATGCCCTGATCGGCCTGCCCGATGACGTCGTCCTCGGAAGCCAGAGCGGACGTCCTCAACTCGTCGGCGGACGGATCAGCCCAGGCATCGGTCTCAACGGCTGCGGCCGGCGCCCACGCATCGAGCTCGGTCTCGTCGGCGAGGTCGGGCGGCTCGGGCAGCTGCTGGGCGAGGGCGGCAAGGTACGCCGGATCATCCTGCTCGAACAGGGTCTGGAAGAAGGCGTCCATCTGCTGCTGGTACGCCTCGACGGCCTGCTCGACGTACCCGACTCGACGCTGCACGAGCGCGCTCAGGTCGCCGGTCTCCGCCTCGAGCCGGCGCTTG
>SCTE01000306.1 GCA_004298915.1 Chloroflexota bacterium
CGGTGGCCATCGCGGGCGCCTCGTCGGCCGGCGACGGCCACCGACAAGAGCGGCGCGACGGTCGAGGTGGCACCCGATCCGGACGGCCCGCTCCTCGTCCGCGTTTTCAAGACCGCCGCGGATCCGTTCGTCGGGCGCCTCACGTACCTGCGCGTCCTGTCCGGGACGCTCCATTCCCAGGGCCACGTGTGGAACGCCAACCACGACGAGGACGAGCGCATCGGCCAGTTGCTGCTGCTCCATGGCAAGGAACAGGAGGCCATCGGCGAGCTGAAGGCCGGGGAGATCGGAGCCGTGGCCAAGCTGGCCGCCACCGTGACCGGCGACACGCTGAGCAGCAAGGAGCGTCCCTTCACGCTTCCCGCGCTGACCTTCCCGACGCCGACGCTCATGGTGGCCATCGAGCCGCAGACGAAGGCCGACCTCGACAAGATGGGCCCCGCCTTGCAGCGGATGCTCGAGGAGGAGACCACGGCCCGCCTCGAGCGGAGCGACGCGGGCGAGCAGATCCTCATCACGATGGGCGAAGCCCACACGGCCGTGATCATCGAGCGCCTCAAGCGCAAGTTCGGGGCCGCGATCGTGACGCACACGCCACGCGTCCCGTACCGGGAGACCATCCGCGGCAAGACCCAGGTCCACGGCCGGTACAAGAAGCAGACCGGCGGGCACGGGATGTTCGGCGATGTCTGGATCGAGCTGGAGCCGAACCCCGGCGCCGGCGTCGAGTTTGCCGAGCGGGTGGTCGGCGGGTCCGTGCCCAAGCAGTTCTTCCCGGGCATCGAGAAGGGCATCCGCGAGACCGCGGCCGAGGGCGTCGTCGCCGGGTATCCGTTGTCCGACTTTAAGGCGACCCTCTACGACGGCTCGTTCCACAACGTCGATTCCAACGAGCTGTCATTCAAGATCGCGGCCTCGATGGCCCTGAAGGACGGCGTCCACCAGGCCAAGCCGGCGCTCCTGGAGCCGATCATGACCGTCGAGGTCCGCATCCCGGAGGCCTACATGGGCGAGGTCAACCGCGATCTGAACGGTCGCCGCGGCCGGGTCCTCGGGCTCGATGTGAAGGACGGCCTGCAGGTCATCACGGCCAGCGTTCCCCAGGCAGAACTCTTCTCCTACGCCACGGAACTGCGTTCGATCACGGGCGGGCGTGGCACGTTCACCGCCACCCTCGACCACTATGACGACGTCCCCAGCCACCTCGCCGAGAAGGTGATCGAGGACCATCGCAAGCACGCCGAGGCCGCCGGCGGCCACTGAAGCACGGGCCTTTGGGAGGCCGTGGCGGTGCGAGGTTAGTCGCTCGGCTGGCCGTCCGCGTCGAGTGCCTGCAGTGCCGTCGCGAGATCGAGCGTGCCGTCGTACAGGGCACGTCCCACGATCGCCCCGGCACAGCCGAGGTCCCGAACCGCCCGCAGGTCATCGATCGAGCGGATCCCGCCTGACGCGATGATCCGCGCACGCGGATCCCGGAGCGCAAGCCCGAGCAACTCGAGATCAGGACCACCGAGCATCCCGTCGCGCTGGATTGCCGTCACCTCGAACCAGCGCACGCCGACATCGAGGAGTGCCTGGAGCGCTCGAGTCACGTCGATTCCCGCCTCGGCCTCCGCCCAGCCGTGCCCGACGGCCCGGCCATCACGAACGTCGAGGGCGACGACGACGGCCTCGGGGCCTTGAGCCAGGACGAGTTCCGAGACGAACGGCGGATCGGCCAGCGCTCTGGTACCGACGACCACGCGCGCAGCGCCCGCCGCGAGCACCGCCGCGCACGCTTCCGCGGTTCGAAGCCCGCCGGCCATCTCGATCGCCGCCGATGACCCGGCGGCAGCGTCCAGAATCGACTCGAGCGCGCCGCGATGGACCGGGTGACCCGTCCGCGCACCATCGAGATCGACCACGTGCAGCCAGGACGCCCCTGCGTCGATGAACGCCCGGGCGGTCGCGCCCGGATCGGCGGAGAAGGTCGTTTGCGCGTCGAAGTCCCCTCGCTCGAGGCGCACGACTCGCCCACCGAGCAGATCGATGGCCGGGAGGACATGGAACTGACCCGCTGATCGGTCTGACGCCGACGCTTCCAATCCGGCCACTTCTCCCTCCGAGCCGCTTGATCCGCGGTGAACAATCATGCTATTGTATTATCACGCTAATACGCTACCATGGAACCTTGGCAGCGGCGTTGCAGCCGACGTGCCCCCAGACCCGCCAACCCGCGAGGTGCCGCGATGACCGCAGACGACTCCTGGAAGACCGAGGACGCTCGTGCCCTTTTCGACGCCATCCTGCGCCTCGAGACGCCCGACGAGACGGAGAGCTTCTTCCGCGACCTGTGCACGCTCGGCGAGATCCGTGACCTGGGCATGCGCTGGGCCGTCGCTCGTCTCCTGGACCAGGGCCTCCACTACGCGGACATCTCGTCCCGGACCGGTGCGAGCACCGCAACCATCACCAGGATCGCGTCGTGGCTGCGCCACGGCGAGGGCGGCTACCGCCTGATGCTCGATCGGATGGCCCAGGGTTGATCCGCGAGCGCATCCGCCTGGCCGTCCCGAACAAGGGTCGGCTCGTCGAACCGAGCCTTGCGCTGCTGCACGGGGCCGGACTGCTGTTTGATGAGCACGACCGGAGTCTGGTGGCGCGCGTCCAGAACTTCGCGCTCGACATCCTGTTCGTGCGGGCCGCCGACGTCCCGGAGTTCGTGAACGACGGCGTCGCCGACCTCGGCATCACCGGCGCGGACCTGCTCGCCGAAACGGGCTCGGCCCTGCCGGTCGCCCGCAGCCTGGGCTATGGGCGGTGCCGGCTGGCCGTTGCGGTGCCGTCGGGCAGCGAGATCCAGCGGACCGAGGACCTCGCCGGCCACCGCGTGGCCACGGCGCACCCGCGCGTCGCGCGCGAGTACTTCGAGCGTCGCGGGATCCCGATCGACGTCATCCCCCTGTCCGGGGCGGTGGAGGTTGCTCCGCGCCTGGGCTTGGCCGAGGCCATCGTGGACCTCGTGTCCACGGGTTCGACGCTCGCGATGAACGGCCTTCGAGCCATCGAGGACGTCCTGGAATCCGAGGCCGTCCTGGTGACCAGCCCGACGATCGACGGGAGTCGCGATGAGGAGGTCCGAGCCCTCGACACCATGATCGGCGCCGTCATCGCGGCTCGCGATCGCAAGTACGTGATGATGAACGCACCCGCCGAGCGGCTCGCCCAGCTCGAGGGGCTCCTCCCGGGCCTCGAGTCCCCGTCCGTCATTCCCCTCGCCCACTCGGGAATGATCGCGATCCACTCGGTCGTCGGCGCGGACGACGTGTGGGCGCTGCTGCCGCGCCTCAAGGCTGCCGGCGCGTCCGGGATCCTCGTCCTGCCGATCGAGAAGATCGTCCCGTGACCGGTTCGCTTGGCACCCTCGCCCACGGCACGGGGGGTTCGGAGCCGATCCGGCCGACTGAGCCAGATGCGACGGCCGCGCCCGACGGCACGACGCTCACCCGCCTCGACCTTCGAGCGATGGGCGCGTTCGCGGTCAACGACCCACGGGTCCGCGCCCTCGCGAGTCGTGGCGCGGTCCCCGACCGGGCCGTCCGAGACGGGGCTCGCGACATCCTGGCGGCCGTCCAGGAGCGCGGCTCGTCCGCCGTCATCGAGCTGGGCCGGCGCCATGGCGGGGGCATGGCAGATGGTGGCCTCGTGATCCGGCGCGACGAACTCGCCCGGGCAGCCGCCGAGCTCGACCCGGTGATCCGAGCGGCAGTCGATGCCGCCATCGCCAACGTCCGACGCTTCGCCGCGACGCAGCGACCGTCCGACACCGTCACGTCGATCGTCCCCGGCGTTGACATCGAACGCCGCTGGGTCCCCGTCCAGCGCGTCGGCGCGTATGTCCCCGGCGGGGGTGCGGCCTACCCGTCGAGCCTGATCATGACGGTCGTGCCGGCCCAGGTGGCGGGTGTCGAGTCGAT
The DNA here is from genome assembly GCA_004298915.1 of Chloroflexota bacterium. Taxonomy (GTDB): domain Bacteria; phylum Chloroflexota; class Limnocylindria; order Limnocylindrales; family CSP1-4; genus UBA5189. Next base: position 3,957 of record SCTE01000306.1, read on the forward strand.
CGTCGTGGCGACCCCGGCGGCCTCCGATGGCATCGTCGATGCCGTGCTCCTCGGCACGGCCGGCGTGCTCGGCGTGGACGCCCTCATCGTGGCCGGCGGCGCCCAGGCCATCGGTGCCCTCGCGTTCGGCCTCGCTGACCTCGACATCGATCCGGTCGACCTCATCGTCGGACCGGGCAATGCGTGGGTCACGGCCGCGAAGCTCGAGCTCGCAGGCCGGACCGCCATCGACCTGCCGGCCGGTCCGTCCGAGGGCATGGTCATCGCGACACCGCCCGCGGATCCCGACCGCGTGGCCGCCGACCTCCTCACCCAGGCCGAGCACGGGCCTGATTCGCCCGCGCTGCTCGTCACCACCGATGTGGAGTTCGCCGATGCCGTCGAGCGCTCCGTCCGGACACGGGTCGGAACGGCGCCACGCGCCGGCGTCCTGCGCGAGGCCCTGGCCCGTCACGGTCGGATCGTCCTCGTCGCCGATGTCGAGGCGGCGGTCGCGATCGCCAATGCCTACGCCCCGGAGCATCTGTCCATCGATGTCCCGGACCTCGAGGCGGCGGTCCGTGCCATTCGCAACGCGGGATCGGTGTTCGTAGGCCCGTGGGCCCCGGAATCCGCGGGCGACTACGCGACCGGCGCGAATCACGTCCTCCCGACCGGCGGTCTGGCGCGTGGTTGCGGGCCGCTCGCGGTCGAGACCTACGGCAAGTTCATGCAGGTCCAGCGGATCAGCCGCGACGGTCTCGCGGCGCTGCGACCGACGATCGGCACCCTCGCGACGGCCGAAGGCCTGTTCGCACATCGCGAGGCGGTCGAGATGCGCTTCTCGGCTGACACGACCAAGTTGACGGAGGCGAATCGCCGATGAGCCCGACGCCCGTGTCGTTCAGTTCGCCGGTCGCACCCGCGGGCTACACCTGGGAGGCGACCGACGAGGAAGTGTCCGCGCGGTATGGCGTGCCGCTCGACCAGGTCGCGCGGTTCGACCTGAACACCTCCCCTGCCCCGCCCGACCTCGCGGTCCGGCTGCTCGCGGCCAATGCCTTCGATCGGCCGATCTCGGAGTACCCGCCGTCCGACTATCGGCGGTTGTCCGAGGCGGCCGCCGCCCGCTACGGCGTTGCACGGGACCAGGTTCTCGTAGGCGCCGGTGCGGACGAGATCCTCGATCTCATCGCCAAGGCCTTCCTGCCGTCCGGTGGCGCCGCCGTGATCCCGACCCCGTCCTACGCGATGTATCGGGTCGACACCGAGCAGCGTGGCGCCGAGGTCAGGGCGGTCCCGCGCCTGGGGCCAGCGGACGGATTCGCGATGGACGGGCCCGCGGTCCGGGCAGCCGCACGCGGTGCGAACGTCGTCTGGCTGTGCAGCCCGAACAATCCGACCGGGCTCGCCGAGCCGGCGGGGGCCATCGAATCCCTCCTCGACGGCCTGCTGGAAGATGCCGCCGGAGGCACCGAAGGCCCGATCGAGCCGCCGATCGTGGTCCTTGACGAGGCCTACGCCGAGTTCGCCGGATCGTCGAAGGTCGGGCTCATGGCCACCTATCCCCGCCTGATCGTGATCCGGACCGCGAGCAAGGCCTATGCGCTCGCCGGGCTTCGCGTCGGATTCGCCCTTGCCGGTCCGGACGTGATCGCGCGGCTCGCCCCGTACCGGCCTCCGGGCTCGGTGGCCATCCCCTCGGTCCACATCGTCACCGAGGCCCTCCTCGACGACGGCATCCTGGCCGAAAACCTCGAGCGAGTCGCGCGAGAACGCGATCGCCTCAGCCAGGGCCTCACCGGGCTCGGCTGGATCGTGCGGCCGTCGGTCACGAACTTCGTCCTGGTGGACTTCGGGACGGACGCCCGTGCGGCGGCCGTCGCCGAGGCGCTCCTGGCCCACGGCCTCGTCCCGCGAACCTTCGGGGCGGGCCACCCGCTCGCCCATTGCCTGCGGATCACGATCCGGAGCGCCGCCGAGAACGACCGGCTGCTTGCCGCGGCGGCAACCCTCGACCTGGAGGAGATCGCATGACCACGCCCCTCGGATCGCTCGAGGTCATCGAGGCGGGCGCGCGCGTGGCCGCCATCCGGCGCGGGACCCGCGAGACCGATGTCACCGTCCGGGTGGCGCTCGATGGCCGTGGCGACGCCGAGATTGCGACCGGGATCGGGTTCTACGACCACCTCCTGACGTCACTTGCCCACCACTCGCTCATCGACATCGCGATCAATGCGAGCGGCGACCTCGAGGTCGACGACCACCACACGGTCGAGGACGTCGCCCTGGTGCTGGGTTCGGCGTTGGCGGCCGCCCTCGGCGACCGGGCCGGCATCGAGCGCTTCGGTGATGCGTCGATCCCGATGGATGAGGCCGTCGCGTCCGCTGTCATCGACCTTGGCGGGCGCCCGTACGCAGTCATCGACCTGCCGTTCCGCGGCGAACGGATCGGTGCCCTGTCGACGCAGCTGATCGAGCACGCCCTCGAGGCATTCGCCCGCACGGCCGGCGCCACGCTGCACGTGAACGGCACCGGACGGAACGATCACCACCTCGCCGAGGCCGCGTTCAAGGCCCTGGCCCGGGCGCTGCGGGCCGCCTGCACGGCGGACCCGCGACGGGTCGGCGCGGCGTCAACCAAGGGCACGCTCGGATGAGCAGGGTCTCGCCGCAGGGCGGCCCACGCGGTGGTCTCCGCGTCGCCGTCGTCGACTACGGCGCCGGCGACCTCGTGAGCAT
>SCTE01000032.1 GCA_004298915.1 Chloroflexota bacterium
ACCGAACCGGCGTCGCCGTTCGTGCCGGGCATCACTGCACGATGCCCCTCCACGAGCGCCTCGACCTGCCGGCCACCGCCCGTGCCAGCTTCAACGTCTACACCACGCGCGCCGACATCGACGCACTGATCGAAGGCATCGGGGAGGTCAAGCGGGTCTTCGGGAGCTAGGCGCGGGGTCCGGAGCGGCTCCGTGGCTCCCCGGCTCCGGCCGGGGCGCCACGGTCGTTCCCGGAGCCGACCCGGTTGGCCGTCCCTCGCCGCCCGACGCCAGCACGTCCGTCTCCGGATTACCTCGTCGATTTCATACCTGGGGCGTATGAAACCCGGTTCTCCTTACGTGGGGCGTAAGAGAACGACGAGAATCCCCGGCGCGGGGCCGCCCGGAGCCTGATTCGAGCCTGACTATGGGATGTCGAGGGCGCAATTGCCCCCGATCGGGCCAAATTTGGACGATTCCATACGCCGCGCGTATGAAACGAGCACGACGCTGCGCGGCCCGAGGTTTGCCACGTCGACTTCTTACGTGGGGCGTAAGACGTGCCGGGAATCGGCCTGAGCCCGGCCACGTAGCACGTGGCGGGCCGGGGAGTCGGCCCCGGCCACGGCCCCGGCCACCCGCCGCCCGGCTGCGCCCCCACGCAACCCAGGCATACCCCACCGCTATGGTCGGAATTAGCGACTCGCGCTACACTCCGACATCGATATGGACGATCTCTATCGGGACTACATCCTCGAGCACTACCGGCGGCCCCACAACTTCGGGGTGCTGGAGTATGCGAATGCGTCCCACGAGGGTGCCAATCCCCTGTGCGGCGATCGAATCACGCTTCAGCTGCGGCTTGCCGATGGCAAGGTTGCGGGCGTCGGGTTTACCGGCCGGGGCTGCGCGATCAGCCAGGCCTCGGCGTCGCTCCTGACCGACGAGATCAAGGGCAAGTCCGTGGCGGATGCCGCGGCGATGACCTCGCAGGACGTCCTCGATCTCCTCGGCATCGACATCTCGCCGGCGCGCCTCAAGTGCGCCCTCCTCAGCCTCGACACGATGCAGCAGGCGATCGCGGACACCGGTGTCCCGATCGGTGCCGGAAGCGCATCCACGCAGACGGAGACGGCCTCGACGGCGGAGCAATCCGCAGGGAGTGAGCCAGCATGACCGCGCGACAGTACGGCGGCATGCCGGGCATGGGCCGCTGCAGGTGTACGCGGCCGGCCTGATTGCCGGCTGTCCCGCGCCCGCGTCCAGCGCGGATGCGTCCCTGCTCGCCCGGCGAACCGCCGCGGCGCGCCCGTCTCGTTCGAGTTCTCAAGGAGCACCGATCACATGACTCTCCGATTGGGCGATGTTGCCCCCGATTTCACCGCCGAATCCACCCAGGGCGAGATCCGATTCCACGATTGGATCGGTGACGACTGGGCCGTCCTGTTCAGCCATCCGAAGGACTTCACCCCTGTCTGCACCACCGAGCTCGGTGCCGTCGCCAAGCTCAAGGGCGAGTTCGACAGGCGCGGCGTCAAGGTCGTCGGGCTGAGCGTCGATGGCGTCGAGGACCACGAAGGCTGGTCCCGTGACATCGAGGCCACCCAGGGCGTGGCGCTCAACTTCCCGCTCATCGCCGACAAGGGCAAGGCCATCGCCGAGGCCTACGACATGCTCGACCAGACCTCCGAAACCACCCAGACGGTCCGATCCGTGTTCGTGATCGACAACGCCAAGAAGATCCGTCTCTCGCTGACCTACCCGGCCAGCACCGGCCGCAACTTCGACGAGCTCCTGCGGGTGCTGGACTCGCTCAAGCTCACCTCCACGAAGTCGGTGGCAACGCCGGCCAACTGGAAGCAGGGCGAGGACGTGATCATCCTCGCCTCGCTCAGCGACGAGCAGGCGAAGGAGAAGTTCCCGGACGGCTGGCGAGCCGAGCGGCCGTATCTCCGCTACGTGCCGGACCCATCGGTCCCGGCAGAGAGGGCCTCATGACCAAGTCGTACGCCGACCTCCTCCGCGAGGCGAAGGCCTCGATCAGCGAGGTCAACGCGACCGAGGCCGACCGGCTCCGCGCCGAGGGCGTGACGTTCGTCGACGTCCGCGAGACCTCGGAATGGGAGCAGGGCTACATCCCCGGCGCCATCCATGTCGCTCGAAGCTACCTCGAGCAGCAGATCGAGGCCGCCATCCCGGATCACGACGCGCCGGTGGTCCTGTACTGCGCGGGCGGGGTTCGCTCCGCCTTCGCGGCCCAGACCCTCCAGCAGCTCGGCTATGCCAACGCGATCTCCATGTCCGGCGGCTTCCAGTCCTGGAAGTCCGCTGGGCTCCCGTGGCAGGCCCCGGTCGTCCTCTCGAAAGCCCAGCAGCAGCGGTACAGCCGACACCTGCTGATCCCCGAGGTCGGCACGGCCGGCCAGTCGAAGCTCCTCGAATCGAAGGTCCTCCTCGTCGGCGCGGGCGGGCTCGGCAGCCCGGCTGCGCTGTACCTGGCCGCCGCCGGTGTCGGCACGCTCGGGATCATCGACTTCGATGTCGTGGATGTGTCGAACCTTCAGCGGCAGATCCTCCACACGACGGATCGCGTGGGCGAGAAGAAGGTCGAGAGCGCCCGGAAGACCATCCAGGCGCTCAACCCCGATGTCACCGTCATCCCGCATGAGGAGATGCTCGTCGGCAGCAATGTCGAGCGGATCATCTCGGGCTACGACGCGATCCTCGACGGGACGGACACGTTCGAGACGCGGTACCTGCTGAACGATGCCGCGGTCGCGGCCGGGATCCCGGTCGTCCACGCGTCCGTCTTCCGGTTCGAGGGCCAGCTGACCACGTTCATCCCGTACGAGGGTCCGTGCTACCGCTGCCTGTACCCGACCCCGCCGCCGCCGGAGCTTGCTCCGGGCTGCTCCGTGGCCGGCGTCCTGGGTGTCGTGCCCGGGATCATGGGCCTGCTCCAGGCCAACGAGGTCCTCAAGGTGCTCCTCGGGATCGGCACGACCCTCGCGGGCCGGCTGCTCCTGTTCGATGCCCTCGAGGCCGAGTTCACCGAGCTGACCCTGCGTCGCGATCCGACCTGCCCGGTCTGCTCGGACGATGCCCGCGCCGCCCGCGAGCGTGGCGACGCCCCGACCCTTTCGGCATTCCCGACCGATGCTCCCTTCGTCCTCGGCGGTGCCGGGTTCGGTGGGTCCTTCGGCACCACCCCAGAGGCACGCGCATGAGTACGGTGTTCATTCCAACGGTGCTGCGGCCTTCGGTCGCCGGCGCCAAGTCACTCGACCTTGCCGGCGCGACCGTCGGCGAGCTGGTCCACGCCCTCCTCGAGCGGCATCCGGGCCTCGGTGGTCAGCTGTTGACGCCCGAGGGCGACCTCAACCGGTTCGTCAACGTCTACGTCAATGGCCAGGACGTCCGCTATCTCGATGGACTCGCGACGCCCGTCGCGGATCGGGACGAGGTGCGGCTCCTGCCGGCGATGGCGGGCGGCTGACGATGGCGGCGCTGCGGGCGCCGGGCACATCGAGCCGGACCGAGCCACGTTCGGAGCAGGGCCGTTCTGCGCCGACGCCCGCTCCCGCGCGGGCGCAGGTCACAGGGCCTTCGCACACCCAGGCGCATGCGGACCTCGCGCCGCACGGTGGCCGATACGAGAGCATCCTCGACGCGATCGGCCATACGCCGCTCGTCGCCATCCCGTCGATGTCGCCCAACCCTGACGTCCGGATCTACGCCAAGCTCGAGTTCATGAACCCGAGCGGCTCGGTCAAGGATCGCCCGGCGCGGGCGCTCGTCGAGGACCTCGAGGCGCGCAACGTCCTCGGGCCCGACTCGATCATCCTCGAACCGACGTCGGGCAACACCGGCATCGCGCTGGCCATGATCGCGCGACGCAAGGGCTATCGCGTTGCCCTGGTCATGCCCGACAACGTGACCGCGGAACGGCGGCAGATGGCCGCGCTGTTCGGGGCCGAGGTCATCGATTCGCCCGGGCGCCTCGGCTCCAACGGCGCGATCGCGCTGGCCAAGGAGCTGGTCGCCCGCGACCCGCGGTTCGTCATGCCCTACCAGTACGGCAACGAGGCCAATCCCCGGTCGCACGAGGAGACGACGGCCCCGGAGATCCTCGCTGACTGCCCCGAGGTCGATGCCGTCGTGGCCGGACTCGGGACCGGCGGCACGCTCATGGGCGTCGCCCGCTTCTTCGGCCGGGCGAAGCCCGATGTCCGGATCATCGCCGCCGAGCCGCTGCCGGGCGAGGCGGTCCAGGGCCTTCGCTCGCTCGACGAAGGCTTCGTGCCCGAGATCCTCGATCCGTCGCTGCTCGACGCCAAGTACCTCGTCTCGAACCGGGACGCCATTGCCGCCGTTCGCGATCTCATCGCGCTGGAAGGCATCTTCGCGGGTCCGTCATCGGGCGCCGTGCTCGTCGCGGCCGCGCGCGTCGCGCGGGACATGCCCGCCGGCACGATCGTGGCGATTCTCCCCGACGGTGGCTGGAAGTACCTGTCCGTCGGCACGTACGCCCGCGACCTCGACGCCATGGAGTCGGATCTCGAGGGCGGCGTCAACTGGTGGTGAGCCGGCCCTGATCTCGGATCGCTGGTCGGCAGCCTTCAGGGGTCCTTCCGGTTGCACCCCTCGCTAGGATGATCGGAGCGTGGATCACCACGAAGGAGGGCAAGGGCATGATCACGTTCGACGTGAACTACGTCGCTGTGGTGGCCGCCGCCATCGCGACCATGATCATCGGGTTTATCTGGTACCACCCCAAGGTGCTCGGCGAGCGCTGGGCGGCATCCTCTGGCAAGACCATGGGTGACATGACCATGTCGCCGATGGGGTATGGGGTGATGGCGATCACCGCGCTCATCTCGGCATGGGCAGTCGCGCTCATCGTCACCGCGACGCACGCCACCACCGTCACCGACGGCATCATGGTCGGCGCCGTCGGCTGGCTCGGGTTCTCGGCCACGGTGAGCTACAGCGACCGGATGTTCAACGGCGGGACGATGGAGTTCTGGCTCATCCAGGCCGGCTATCGCCTCGTCTCGTTCGTCGTCATGGGCGTGATCCTCGCGACGGTCGTCTAGCTCGACGTCGGGTCGGCGCGTCGAGGGAGGCGCCGACCCGCATCGCACCGACCCGACTCGCGGCGCCCTCGGGCCGGGATCTCGCCTCGATCTCGTGGGCCGTTGACGCCCGACTGACCAATGACTATAGTCACTGGTCAGAACGAGGTGGCAGATGCCCGAACGAACCATCATGGCCAGCCGTTTCAAGGCGGAATGCCTGGCGATCCTCGATCAGGTGGAGGAGATGAAGATCTCCGTCACCGTCACCAAGCATGGCCGGCCCGTTGCCCGGCTCGTGCCGCTCGATGTTGCCGGCCATGAGCCTGCGCTGGCGGTGCGGCTCATCGCCGAGGACGATGCCGCCTACTACGCCACGGGCGAGGTGTGGTCGGTCGAGCCCGAACCGGCGTGAGCGTCCTCCTCGATACCCACGCCCTCCTGTGGTGGAGGGCCGGGGGCGATCGCCTCTCGGGACCGGCGGCGAGCTCGATTTCAGCGGCCGACCGGGTGTTCGTCAGTCCGCTGAGCTGCTGGGAGATCACGACGCTCGAGCGGCAGGGCAAGATCGCGCTCGACCGCGATCCACTGCTCTGGATCCAGGCCCTCTTCGAGGTCGACCGGATCGAGGCGGCGAACCTCAGTCCCTCGGCAGCTGCCTGGGCCGGACGGATCGACGCGAATCGATTTCCAGGCGATCCGATCGATCGCCTCCTGTATGCGACGGCGATGGAGCTGCGCATTCCGTTCGTGACGAAGGATGAGCGCATGACCGAGTTCGCTCGGGCCGCGGGGGTCGTCGAGATTGTCTGGTGACGCCGGCAGGCAGCACCCCGGTCCCGACAGCGTCGCCATCCCGTCGGCGATCCGCGAGGCGATCGTCGCCCACGCGCGGGCAGCACTCCCGAACGAGGCCTGCGGCCTGATCATCGGCGATCGGCCCGCGGCGGACGGTGGTGTCGCCCTGCGCTGGATGCCGACCCGGAACCGCGCCGCCTCGCCCTACCGCTACGAGATCGACTCCGACGACCTGCTCCGCGCGACCATCGAGACCGACGACGCGGACGAGGACTTCTGGGCGATCGTCCACTCGCACGTCGCGTCGCCGGCCCGGCCATCACCGACGGACATCGGGCTCGCGTTCTACCCCGACGCCCTGTACGTACTCGTCTCACTCCACCCGGACGAGGCGGACCCCGAGACCGGCAAGGACGGCCTGCGGGCCTGGCGGATCGTCGGCGACCAGGTCTTCGAGGTCGCCATCAGCGACGGCTGAGCGCGATCCGAGCGGCCGGCGAAATCGCGGTGCGCGGAGGCACCGGCAATGCTGCGCGGACCGTGAAACTCGGTGTTGCGGCCGCCGGTCTCGCGCCTACACTCGGCCCGTTTGCCGCCGGTGCCTGGCGGTCCGGATCGGAGGGGGAGCCATGGCTCGGGCGGCGTTCCTGCGGGTCGCGTTGACCCTGATCGCGTCACTGGCATTCATCGGATCAGTCCTCGCCGTCAACGGCTCACTCCGCGGGGCCGGCCAACCCTCCGACCTCGCCCGTGGCGGTCCCAGGGTCGAGGTCAATCCCGAGGCCGCCGAACAGGCCGAGCGGGCCGCCGAGCGCCGCGAGGCATACGAGGCCGCCCGCGCCGCGGGCAAGGCCGGCCAGACCGGGCCGACCAACAACGCGCCTGCCGCGGGCTGGGCCGGTGAGCAGCTCGTCGATACGGTCGCCGACGACTGGGAGCCGGCGATCGCCGCCGATCCGAGCGCTCCATGGGTCTACCTCCTGACGACCCGCTACGGCACGTCGAAGCCGTGCCCGGGCAACTGCCCGAGCCCGTGGATCGCCCTCGAGGTCAGCGCCAATGCGGGCGCGACCTGGACCGAGGGCGTGCCCTTGTGTGCCTGCAAGGGCTCCGGCCAGTTCGATCCGATCATCGAGGTCGTGCCCAACACCGGCGCGGTCTACGCGCTCTACATGAACGGCTACAACGTCATGTTCGTGAAATCCACGAACCACGGGTCCACGTGGTCGGCGCCGGTCAAGACGTACGGCAACGTGAGCTGGAACGACAAGCCGGTGATCGCGATGAGCGACGACGGCCGCGATGTCTATGTCAGCTTCAATGGACCGACCGGCGGCGATCCCTGGGTCGCCCAGTCGCACGACTTCGGCGCGACGTGGACGCAGCGAAAGCTGACCGACAGCGCTCGCTACATCTTCGCCTTCGATGCCGACGTTGCCTCCGACGGAACCGTCTACTTCGCGGAGACCTCGCTCCTGTACGGCGGTGGCGGGAACAAGGGCACCACGCCGACCGGGGCCATCGAGGAGCACGTCTACGTATCCACCGACAAGGGCGCCACTTTCACGGATCGCCTCGTCGCCTCGGTCCAACCGGGGCTGGCCTGCGTCGCGGCTGGCTGCACCCCGGACTACTACCTCGCCCACAGCGCCCTCAGCGTCGATGGCACGGGCCGCGTGGTCCTGCTCTACGACGGGGCCACCGTGAGTGGCGGACTGCAAACGATCGCCTCGGTCAGCTCGACGAATCGCGGCGCGACCTGGAGCGCGCCGGTCACCCTCTCGGTGGTCGGCGAGGAAGCCGTCGCCCCGGCGGTTGAGGGCCGGGCCTCGGGTGACTTCCGGGCGTTCTACTTCCAGACCACCGGCGCCAACCCCGATGTCTGGAACGTCTACTACCGTCGATCGACCGATGGCGGGGCGACCTGGAGCGCGCCGGTCCGGATCTCCGACGCCACGGGTGGGACGGCCTACAAGACCGCTGCCGGCTTCCTCGAGGTCTACGGCGACTATGGCGAGATTGCCATCACCTCGACCGGGAAGACGATCGCCGCATGGGGCGAGGGCGCCAGCTACACGGGCCCCGGCGGCGTCTGGTTCAACCGGGAGCCCTGAGGTCGGACGGGGTCCCTCGAGCGGCGAGGCCCCCGACCCGCTCCACGAGGCGATCGAGGAAGGCGGCCGCGTCGCAGGCCACCGCGACGTCCACGTTCGGTGGTCGTCCGGTGATGTCCCGCCAGTCGGCAATCGTCATCGCATGGGCCAGGCCGGGTCCCGTTTCGACGTCGACGAACACCGGCCGGGTCTCGATGAGCCCGGGCTCGATCGTCGCGGCAACCACGAATGGATCGTGGATGAAGGCGCCGTAGAACCCGTCGTACGTGGCGTGGAATTCGAAGTAGAAGCGCAGGGCATCGACGACGAACCGAACGAGCCCGTTGGCCCCGACGGACCCGGTCGGGCGCATCGCGGACGCTGGATCGCCGACGAGGTCATTCGCGTCGGCAGCGCTCGCGTCCGCCAGCTTCGCCAGCCCGGCGACCGCCTCGGGCGTGAGGCGCGCCTGCTCGGTGACATCGAGGCCCATCCCGATCGGCGGCTGCACCGAAGCGTCGGCAGCCAGCGCAACGGACCAGGCCGCGAGGCAGGCCTTCGCGGCATCGGGATCGACGTGGATGTTCCACTCCGAGGTCGGCGTCGTGTTGCCCGGGCCGCGAAACGCGCCGCCCATGAACGTCCACCGTCGGAGGAGCGATGGCAGCCGCGGCTCGAGATCCAGGGCCAGGGCGAGGTTGGTCATCGGTCCGAGCGTGACCAGGTGCACCTCGCCGGGCCGGCGACGGGCGATGTCCACGATCGCGGTCGCGGCGGGTCCGCGCGCGGCGACGGTCGCGCCGGATGGCCGGGTCGCATACCCGATGCCTTCGGGACCGTGCGTCTCCTCGGTCGTCGTGAGGGGCTTGACGAGCGGCCGATCCGCACCGGCGTGGACGGGGACATCGCCCCGCCCCGCGACCTCGAGGACTGCGAGCGTGTTCGCGACCACCGCCTCGAGCGGAACATTGCCCGCGACGCAGGTCACGGCCAGCAGGTCGATCTCGGGTGAGGCGCAGGCATAGAAGAGGGCCAGAGCGTCATCGATGCCGGTGTCGACATCGAGGATCACGGGCAGCCGGCCGCCCCTGCCGAGATCCGGATCGCCTGCCATCGCCCACAGCCTACACTTCCACCTCGTGACTCCTGCCGATCGCGTTCCCGACCTGGAGATCCGCCCGTACGAACGCCGCGTGGCGCACGTGTCGGCGTGGGATCCGCGTACCCAGGACGTCGCGCGCGACGTCGCCGCCATGGTCACGGCTCGCCTGCCGGAGCTCACGATCGAGCACATCGGCAGCACGGCCGTCCCCGGACTGCCCGGCAAGGGCATCGTGGACCTGTCCGTCGAGACGGACCCGGCCTCGATCCCGGGGATCGTGGCGGTGCTCCATGACCTCGGCTTTCAGGACCAGCCCGGCCCCGATCCATGGCCGCCGACCCGGCCGATGCTGGTCGGTGCGGTCCTCGTCGATGGCGACGAGTTCCGGATCCACTTCCACGTCCAGCCGACGGGGGGTGACTTCCGGCGCGACATCGCGTTCCGCGACGCGCTCCGCAACGATCCGGAGCTCATGCGCCAGTACGCGGACCTGAAGACCGCGATCACCGGCGGCTCCACCGTTGACGGGTATCGCTACACGCACTCCAAGACCACCTGGATCCTCGGGGTGTACAAGAAGCTCGGGTTCCGAAGCCCGGCCATCCCGCCACCCGCCACGATCGGGATTCTCGGCGGCGGCCAACTCGGGCGGATGCTCGCCCTGTCCGCGCGGGCGATGGGCTATCGCGTCGTCGTCCTCGATCCCGATCCCGCCTGCCCGGCCGCGGCGGTCGCCGATCGACTCGAGGTCGGTCGCTATGACGACATCGAGGCGGCGCGGCACATGGCGGCCGGTTGTTCCGTGATCACCTACGAGCTCGAGCACGTGTCGCTCGAGCTCGTCAAGGCCCTCGATTCGGGTGCCGCGCCGATCCGGCCCGGTCCCTACGCGTTGAAGCTGACCCAGGATCGCCTGGCCGAGCGGCGGTTCCTCGAGGCGAACGGCGCCGTCGTCGCGCCGTGGCGCGAAGTCCGTTCCGTGGCCGACCTCCACGCAGGCATCAGCGAGCTTGGCGAACCACTCCGGCTCAAGGCATCGCTCGGTGGATATGACGGACGCAGCCAGCTCAGGATCGGCGACTCGTCGGATCTCGCGGCCGCCGAGGCGATGGTCGTCGCCGAGATGGCCGGGGATCGTCCGCTGCTCCTGGAGCGGGAGCTGCCGTTCGTTGCGGAACTCTCGATCATCGTCGCCCGCGGGGTCGATGGGACCTCGACCGGGTTTCCGGTCGCGCGCAATCGCCATGATGCCGGCATCCTGGTCGAGTCCTCGACACCCGCCGGGATCCCCGACGACGTTGCGAGACGGGCCCTGGCGCTTGGCACCGACCTGGCGATCGGCATGGGGATGGTGGGCCTGCTCACGGCGGAACTGTTCCTGATGCCCGATGACAGCCTCGTCGTCAACGAGCTCGCCCCGCGGGTCCACAACAGTGGGCACTGGAGCATCGAGGGCGCCGTCACGAGCCAGTTCGAGCAGCACGTCCGTGCGGTCTGCGGGTTGCCGCTCGGCTCCACGGACCTGCGGGCCGGCGGCGCCGCGACCGTGAACCT
>SCTE01000307.1 GCA_004298915.1 Chloroflexota bacterium
TTCAGGCGACTGATGATCGGTCGTTCGTGGAGGAACAGCCCCACGCTGTGCCCGAACTGGAGGCCGAAGCACTCCATCTCGTTGCTGAACCCGAACGCCTCCGCCTTCGGCCAGACCTTCGCCACCTGGTCGGTCGTGACGCCCGGCTTCATGAGTTCTATCGAGGCATCGATCCACTCGCGCGCCTGCTTGTAGGCGTCACGCTGGGCGTCGGTCGCGTGGCCGACCACGAAGGTCCGGTAGTAGCACGTCTTGTAGCCCATGAAGGTGTGGATGATGTCGAAGAACGCCTGGTCGCCGGGCCGGATGATCCGGTCCGAGAAGACGTGCGGATGGGGACTGCACCGCTCGCCGGACACCGCGTTGATGTTGTCCACGTGCTCGGACCCGAGGTCGAACAGGAACTTCGTGACGTTCGCCACGAGTTCGTTCTCGCGCACCCCGGGCTTGAGCTGCTCGGAGATCTCCTGGTAGGCGCCATCGACCATGGCGCAGGCCGTGTTGAGCAGGATGATCTCGTCGAGCGACTTAACCTCGCGAGCGTTCAACAGGACCTGCTGGCCATCGACGACGCGGATGCCCTCCTCGTTCAGGGCGGCAAGCATCGGCGGCTCGACGACATCCATCCCGAGGGCCATGTCAGCCACGCCCTCGGCGCGAAGGAGGTCCCGGATCTCGCGGGCGGCGGCCCGGAACAGCCCGGCGTCGGGCGCCACGGCGCCGCGCAGGCCGACCATCCCGGCGTGGATGTTCTCCTGCCGGAGCCAGGGGCAGTTGAGGCGATGGTGCTTGGCCGCGGACCCGAAATCCCAGATGTGCGGGTCGCCGCCACGGGTGAGGAGCGCGTAGCGGGTCATCTTGTCCCGCGCCCACTCACCGATGTGGGTGCTGGTCACGTACCGGATGTTGTTGAAGTCGAACAGCAGGACCGCCCCGAGCTCGGATGCGGCGAGAGCATCCCGGGCCCGGCCCAGTCGATAGGTCCGGAGACGCTCGACGTTCCAGCGCTCCTCCCAATCGACGTTCATCGATCCCGGCGAGGCGAACGGTGTCGGCATCGCATCTACCCCAGTGCTGGTCGCGAAGGGATGGCTGATTGACGGTTGCAATACGGTGGCTGCGTTCACTAATGCTACACACTGCTCGAAGCGATGCAAGTCATCGACCTCGAACCCGAGTACGATGACGACGATGACGCTGGAGGCGACGGTGGCCCACGGGCGACGGAACGGCAACTCGGAACCCGAGTACGCGACGATCGGCGATCGGTTGCGCGAGGCACGCAAGGCGCGGGGGCTGAGCCTGCGCCACCTCGCCGCCGTCCTGGGCGTTTCCCCGAGCCTCATCTCGCAGGTCGAGACGGGGCGCGCGAAGCCCTCGGTCAACACGCTCTATGCCCTCGCGAACGAGCTCGGGATCTCGCTCGACAGCCTGCTGTTCATGGATACCGAGCCCATCACCCCGGCGTCGTCCGCGGCTGCGATCCCGGACCCGTCGGATCCGGCGGACGCGCCACTGCCGCACGATCCGGTCCAGCGCGCGAGTTCAAGAATGAGCATCCGGCTCGGTTCCGGGGTCGTCTGGGAGCGCCTGACGACGGAATCGATCCGGACCGTGGACTTCCTCTACGTGACCTACGAGGTCGGCGGCGCATCGAGCCCGGAGAACGAGTACCAGCGTCACTCGGGCCAGGAATGGGGATACATCCTGAGCGGGACCCTTCGGGTCAAGATCGGCTTCGACGAGTACGTCCTCGGACCCGGCGACGCGATCACCTTCGACTCGGGCACGCCCCATCGCCTGGCCAATGACGGCGACGAGCCGGTTCGTGCCGTCTGGTACGTGCTGGGTCGTCGAACGCCCGAGATCGCCGGCGCGAGTGCCGAACCGGCGGCGTCGCCGTTTGCCCGCGTGGGCCGCCGCGGCTGACGTTCCGGGTCCGCTGACATTGCACAGCGGTTGCATCGCTGCTTGACATGTGTTCACTCCCTCTGCACACTCGCCGGATTAGCGCGTAGGGGCGCTGAACGCTGAGGAGGTCACATGCGCGCACCGACTTTCGGTCGTCCCGGTCTGAAGCGCACGGCTGCGCTTCTGGGCGCGATGACCCTCGTTCTTGCTGCCTGCAGCGGAACGGCCACCCCGACCACCGCACCGACGACCGGACCGGTCGAGACCGGTAGCGGGCCCACCCCCGAGCCCAAGACGCTCGAGATCGCATACCTGTCGTTCGCGGTTGCCAACAGCTACGACGCCCCGATGCTCGCAGCGGCGCAGGCCGCAGCCGCAGCCGGCAACGCCAAGGTCACCGTGTTCGATGCGAACCTGGACCCGGCGGCCCAGACCAAGCAGCTCCAGGATGCCGTGGCATCCGGCAAGTTCGACGGGATCCTGCTCCAGCCGCTCTACGGCGCAGGCCTCGTGACCGACGCCAAGGCCGCGATCGCGGCCGGGATCGCGGTCGGCAACATCGACCAGATCCTGGGTACCGACAACACGACCGCCGAGTCCCAGATCGATGGGCTGATGACGAACGTCGTCTTCGTGCCGTCCGAGCTCGGTCGGAAGATCGGCGAGCTCGTCGTGTCGGCCTGCGCCGAGACGAATGCCAACCCGTGCAACATCGGCTACATCTGGTCGGTCAAGGCAGCGGCGCTCGACGGAGCGCTCAAGGAGGCGTTCGACAAGGCCACTGCGGTCAACCCGGCGATCAAGATCGTCGCCGAGGGCGAGTCGTTCTACACGACGGCCCTTGGACTCAAGGCCTCCCAGGACATGCTGGCCGCACACCCCGACATCTCGGTCATCGTGAGCGCCGACCAGGCGATCACGGGTGCCGTGCAGGCCGTCGCCGCGGCCGGGCTCAAGGACAAGGTCCTGCTCGTCGGATACGGCGGTGGCGCCATCGCCTTCCAGGGCATCCTGGCCGGCGAGCGCTACGGCACCGTGGTCCAGATGCCGGCCACCGAAGGCCGGATCGGGATGGAGCAGCTGATCAAGGCAATCCGCACGGGGACGCCATTCCCTGGTGAGGATCCGCTTGCCTCGCTGCCCGACAATGGCGTCGCGACGAAGGCAAATGCCTCGACCTTCCTCGGCCTCGCCGAGTGGCCGGGCTGATCCCCGCCACCACGGAGTAGTCAGCAGGAGAGCAGCAGGGTGGTGGCATTGACCCAGGACGTCCACCTCGACATTCGTGGCCTAGGGAAGTCCTTCGGGGCGACTCGAGCGCTCGACGACGTGTCGGTGGAGGTTCGTTCCGGGTCGGTCCACAGCTTCGTCGGCGAGAACGGCGCCGGCAAGTCAACCCTCGGAAAGATCGTCGCCGGGGTGTTCCCGCCGGACCAGGGCCAACTGGTCCTCCGGGGAACCCCGGTGTCGTTCCACTCGCCTCGGGCGGCCCTCGAGCGCGGCATCGCGCTCGTGGCCCAGGAGGTGGCGCTGGTTCCCCAGCTGACGGTCGCGCAGAACGTCTTCCTCGGGGTCGAACCCCAGCGCGGCGGGTTCATCGATCGCGGCCGGCTCCTCGAGCAGACCGAACGGCTTGCCCAGGATGCCGGCTTCGACCTTCGCCCGAATGCCCTGGTCGGGCGCCTCTCGATCGCCGAGCAGCAGCAGGTCGAGATCCTGCGTGCCCTTGGCAGAGACGCCGAACTCATCGTCCTCGACGAGCCGTCGGCCGCCCTGTCGGCCAAGGAGGTCGAGCACCTTCACGAGATCGTCCGCGGCCTTGCCCGACGCGGGCACACCGTGATCCTCGTGTCCCATTTCCTCAACGAGGTCCTCGAGCTGGCCGACACCGTGACGGTCCTCCGGGACGGCAAGGTCGTCCAGACCAACCCGGCCGCATCGGAGACGGAGGCATCGCTGATCGCCGCCATGCTCGGGCGTGCGGCCGGACGCGCCTACCCGGACAAGCGGCCGCCCGCGCCCGGCACCGCGGTCGTGCTGTCCGTGAGCGACGTTCACGCCCCCGGCGTCGCCGGCGTTTCGCTGGAGGTGCGGGCCGGGGAGATCGTCGGCCTCGCGGGTCTCGTGGGGGCCGGCCGAACAGAACTCGCTCGGGCGATCTACGGAGCCGCGCCGGCGACGTCCGCGGGGATGGCCGCAGGGGTCACGACGCTGCCCGGCAGCCCGTCCGGATCCCTCAGGGCGGGCGTCGCGATGATCCCCGAATCGCGCAAGGACGACGGCCTCCTGCTCCAACGTCCGGTGCGGGAGAACGTGAGCCTGACGACCCTGCCGATCTTCGACCGCCTCGGCTTCGTGCGGCGTGGCATGGAGGCCGAGGAAGTTGGCTCGGCGCTGACCAAGGTCAGCGGAACGCCACGCCTCGAGGCGCCGGCATCGGCGCTGTCGGGGGGCAACCAGCAGAAGCTGATGTTCGCGCGAGCCCTCCTGGCCAAGCCGAACGTCCTGATCGCGGATGAGCCGACGCGGGGCGTCGACGTCGGGGCCAAGCGCGATCTCTACCGGCTCCTTGTCGAAATCGCCGCGCAGGGTGTCGGCGTGCTGCTCATCTCGAACGAGATCGAGGAGATCCTCGGCCTGTCCCATCGGGTCGTCGTGATGCGGCTCGGCTCCGTGACCGCCGAATTCGAGGGTGCCGAGATGACCGAGGAGAACATCCTCGCCGCGGCCTTCGGAACGGCGCCGGCGGCTGCGGCATGACCGCCGAACCGCGCGCCCCGATGCTCTCCGAGCGCCTGATGGACCTCGGTCGGCGCGCGCTCGTCATTCGACGGACCGGGATCCTCATCCCGTTCCTGGTGACGTTCGCGGCCCTCAGCCTCATCAGCCCGTCGTTCTTCCGGTTCCAGAACCTGACCAACATCCTCGACCAGCAGGCAGGCATCATCATCGTCGCGTCGGCGGGAACCCTGGTCCTGATCGCCGGCGGAATCGACCTGTCGATCGGTGCGATCTATGGCCTGGCCGGCGCGGTCTCGGCCCAGGTGGCGACCTCGGTCTCGAGCCCCGTCGGGATCCTGAGTGGCCTGGGCCTTGGGCTGCTGGTGGGCCTGATCAACGGCCTGATCGTGACCCGGTTCCGGATCAACGCGCTCATCGGGACGCTCGCCATGTCGTTCGTGGTCAGCGGGTTCGGCGCGGTCCTGACCAAGGGCAACCTGGTCGTCGCCTTCGACCATCCGGACTTCCAGCAGTTCGCCGCGACCCGGATCTTCGGCATCACGAGCGCGGCCTGGATGATGGTGATCATCGCCACGACCATCGGCATCCTCCTGGCGCGGTCCACGTTCGGGCGCTATGTCTACGCCACCGGCGGCAACGCGGAAGCCGCCCGGCTGGGGGGCGTGCGCGTCAACACGATCCGCGTGGCCACGTTCGCCCTCAGCGGCGTCGCCGCGGCGATGGCCGGCGTCCTGGACGCCTCCCGTGTCCTGAGTGCCCAGGCCTCGAGTGGCTCGTTCCTGACGTTCACCGTCCTGACCGGGATCATCGTCGGCGGCACGAGCATCCTGGGCGGAGAGGGTTCGATCCGGCGGACGGTCATCGGCTGCCTGTTCGTGGCGCTCGTGGCCAACGGCTTCAACCTGCTGGGCCTCGACCCGTTCTACCAGCAGATCACCCTCGGCGTGATCCTGCTCCTGGCCGTCGGCATCGATGCCTGGTCTCGCCGCTTCAGTTGATCGTCGCGCCAGAATCGAATAGCCGAGACGGTCGCCCGCCGCGACCGCCGAGCTCGAAGCGCCGGTGCGCTGCGAACCACGAGGAACGAAATGCATTACGTCGGACACGTCGACTGGTCGTTCGCCGCCTCGCCGATGCCCACGACGGCGACGATCTCGGGCCTGTCCCGGCTCCGGGTCGTCGGTCCGGACCAGGGGGCCATCCACACCGATCTCGCGGTCGGTGCATTGGCACCCGGTGGATGGATCGCCCCGCACGTCCATGCCTACGAGGAGGCGCTCTACGTCCTCGAAGGCGAGCTTCTCCTCGATCTCGGCGGGCCTGTCCATCGGCTGGTGACCGGTGACTACGCACTCATGCCCACGGGGCTGCGTCACGCCCTCGGCAACACGAGCGACGCGCCGATCCGCTTCCTGTCCCTCAATTCCCCGCGCCGGGTCGAGCCCGATTCAGGACGCCGCGACACGTTCTTCGAAGGAGCCCAGGACCTCGCGGCGATGGACGCGGCGGCGAAGCGACCGCCGTTCGGTGACCCGACGCTGCGCCTCGTGGGCCACTACGATGGCACACCGCCCCAGCTCGAGACCCTGGCCATCGCGGACGAGGCCCGCGGCCGCGCTCCCGCGGGCATGGATACGGCGCTCCTCGCGTACAGCGGGATCTCGGTGAAGATGCTGGTCGATCGAGGATTCGGGGCCGACCACGTGACGATGTTCACGGTCGACTACGAGCTCGGCGGAGCCGCCCAGGCCCACGATCACCCGTTCGAGGAGGCCTACTTCTTCCTGGCCGGTGAGATCGAAGCCGAGCTCGATGGCCAGCACTACACGCTCCGGGCCGGGGACATCGTGTTCGCGGGCGTGGGCTCCGTCCACGGCTTCTACAACGTCGGCACTGAACGGGTCCGATGGATCGAGACGCAGGCACCCCAACCGCCGGCGCGGCACTCCTATCGGTGGGTCCGCAGCTGGGAACGCTACGAACAGGAACACACCCAGTCCGGGAGGTAGGTCATGGCAGAGCAGGGATCGGTCGTCGTCGTCGGCGGCACGCGCGCCATCGGGTTCGAGATCGTCCGGCACTATGCGTCGGCAGGCGACGACGTGATCCTGACCGGCCAGACGGCGGCCAACGTCGCAGCCGCCGTGGAGCGGGCGGCCGACCTTCCCGGCAAGGTCACCGGACTCACCTTCGACCTGGCGGACCCGGTCACCATCCGCGCCGCGCTCGAGGGCGTCGGGCCGGTTCGGCGCCTCGCCCTCGTGGCCATCGATCGTGATTCGAACACGGTCGCCGACTACGACGTGACCAGGGCGATCCGGCTCGCGACCCTCAAGCTCGTCGGGTTCACCGAGGTGGTCCATGTCCTCCTCGACCGCCTCACCCCGAACGCCTCGCTCCTGCTGTTCGGGGGTCAGGCCAAGGACCTGCCCTATCCGGGATCAACGACGGTCAGCACCGTGAACGGGGGCGTCGAAGGCATCGTCCGAACCCTCGTCCACGAGATCAAGCCCCATCGGGTCAATTGCCTCCACCCCGGCATCGTCGGAGACAGTCCCTACTGGGAGAGCCGCCAGGCAGCTCTCGAGGCGACGATCAAGCGGACGCCCACGGGTCGGCTGACCACGATGGCGGAGATCGTGGACGCCGCCGTCTTCCTGCTCGAGAACGAGGGCATGAACGGCGTCAACCTCAAGGTCGACGGCGGCCTGCACTGCATGTAGGTCCGGTTACGCAGCTCGTGGACGGGCTGCGTAAGTCAGGCGCGGAGGCGAGCTCCGATCCTCGCTGCCGCGGCGGTGACGGCAGCGGCCACGCCTGCGGCCTGACCCGGGGCCGGGAACCGGTAGGTCGGCCCATGGACATGGACCGCGGCGATCAGCTCGCCGTCCGGTCCGGCGATGCCCGCAGCGACCGACGCGATGCCCTCGGCAAACTCCTCGTGGACCCAGGCATGGCCGTCGCGCCGGACGTCACGCAGCCGCTCGATGAGGGTGCCGGCGTCGGTCAGCGTGGCCGGCGTGAACGCCTCGAGTGGTCGTGCGAGGAAGCGGGCCAAGGCCGGCGGGGCGAGGTGGGCCAGGAAGACCTGCCCCGACGACACGGCATGCATGGGGACCCGGTACCCGGTCCAGTCCCTGACCTGCACGGGGTTGGGCGAATCGACCTGGTCCACGTAGTGCACGGTCCGGCCATCGGGTACGGACAGGCCCGCCGCCTCGCCGGTCTCGTCCGCGAGCTCGACCAGCGCGGGATGCGCGATCGCGACCAGCCCGCGGGTCTCCTGTCGGCCGGCCGCGAGCGTCGCGATCCGCGGGCCCAGCCGATAGCGCGTCTCGCCGGGCACCTGCTCGACCGCGCCTTCGCGCTCGAGCGAGGCGAGCATCCGGGCCGCGGTCGACTTGGGCAGCTCGGTCCGGTCGGCCACCTCGGTCACGCCGACGGGCCCGTCGGCGAGCGCGCTGAGCACGGAAAAGGCCCGCTCGATGCTCTGGACTCTGGACATTGACCTTCCTGTGGGCTAGGCTGGCGGTCGCGCGTTCCATGATACGGCATCGTTCCACGATGTGGAACCTCCCGCACGATGGAACCACCTCTCGACGGCGGGTCGAGCGACGATCACAGTCACGGACGCGGGACTTCCGCGACGCACAGGAGCCATCGACTCCATGACGCAGGACGGCTACACGGACATCGACCTGGGTGCCCTCGCCGATGACGAACTCGTCGAGCAGATGCACAACGACCTCTATGACGGCATGGCGGCCGAGATCGTCGAGGGCACGAACCTGCTCCTCGGCCGTGGCTGGTCGGCCGACCGCGTGCTCAATGACGCACTTGTCGAGGGCATGCGGATCGTCGGCATCGACTTCCGCGACGGCATCCTGTTCGTGCCGGAGGTCCTCCTCGCCGCCAATGCGATGAAGGCCGGAATGGCCATCCTTCGCCCGCTCCTCGCGGAGACCGGCGCCAAGCCGGTCGGCAAGGTCGTGATCGGCACGGTCAAGGGCGACATCCACGACATCGGCAAGAACCTCGTGGCGATGATGCTCGAGGGGGCCGGCTTCGAGGTCTTCGATCTCGGCATCAACACCGACGCGGACAAGTTCATCGCCGCGCTCGAGCTCCACAAGCCGGACATCCTCGGGATGTCGGCTCTCCTGACGACCACGATGCCGTACATGAAGGTCGTGATCCAGACCCTGAAGGACCGAGGAATCCGGGACGACTACATCGTCCTGGTCGGCGGGGCGCCGCTGAACGAGGAGTTCGGCAAGGCCGTCGGCGCCGATGCCTACTGTCGCGACGCCGCCGTGGCCTCCGAGACCGCGCGGCGGCTCGTCGATGAACGCCGTGCGCAGGTCGCCTGACCCCGACCCGGCATCGGCCGCAACCGGCCCGGCGCGCGGGCGCGTGGCGGCCAGGAAGCGCCGGACCGCCGTGCCCCTCGTGATCGGCTGCGGCGCGCTTGCCCGTGAGCTCGTCGCCCTGACCCGATCGGCCGGGCTTCCCGAAGTGGACCTCACCTGCCTGCCGGCCACGCTCCACAACCGCCCGGAGCGCATCCCCGAGGCCGTTCGTGCCCGGATCCACAAGGCTCGAGCGGCCGGCCGGGACCAGCTCTTCGTCGCGTACGCCGACTGCGGCACCGGCGGGATGCTCGATCGCGTCCTCGAGGAGGAGGGCGTGGCCCGGCTCGAGGGCGCCCACTGCTACGAGATCTACGCCGGCCGGGCGGCCTTCGCGGCGATGTCGGATGCGGAGCCGGGCACCTTCTACCTGACCGACTTCCTGGCCCGGAACTTCGAGCGGCTCGTCATCCGCGGCCTGGGGCTGGACCGGCACCCCGAGCTCCTGCCGTTGTACTTCGGCAACTACACGCGGGTCGTGTACCTGGCCCAGACCGACGATCCGGCCCTGACAACCCTCGCCCGGCGTGGCGCCCGGCGCCTGGGGCTGGGATTCGAACGGCGATTCACGGGCGCCGGGGAGCTCGGCCCGGCGATCGCGGCCGTCCGAACCGGCACCCGGTCCACTCGGGCGGTCGCCTGATGCCGGCCACGCTCACCGTCATCTGGTGGCGCGACATCCCCGCCCAGGTCGTCGCCAAGGAAGGACGGAACACGCACAAGATCGTCCTGCACGGCCGCTTCCAGGTCGCGATCGACCGGGCCGCGATGCAGGCCGGCAAGCGCGCCGCGAGCGACTACATCGGGGAGTGGCGACGCGAGAGTCGCCCGTGCGGCGACGACCTCGAGACGGTGGCGAAGGACGAGGCCGCGCGCCTCGAGGGCCACTACACCCGCGAGGTCCTCGCCCGGCTCATCGCCGCCGGGGGCATCGACATCGACAAGACCCCGTCGGAGGACGAGCCCGCATGACCCATACCGTGATCTCGTCCGCGACGCGGGAGGTGACCATCGGATTCGACCGCCCCTTCGTCCTCATCGGCGAGCGGATCAACCCGACCGGTCGGAAGCTCCTGGCCGAGGAGATGCGGAACGGCGATTTCAGCCGTGTCGAACGCGACGCAATTGCCCAGGTCGAGGCCGGGGCCCACATGCTCGATGTCAACGCGGGCATCCCCCTCGCCGATGAGCCCGGGATCCTCGCGCGCACGATCCAGCTGGTCCAGTCGCTCGTGGACGTGCCCCTGTCGATCGATTCGTCGATCGTCGAGGCGCTCGAGGCCGGCCTCGCCGTCTACCAGGGCAAGGCGCTCGTCAACAGCGTCACGGGCGAGGAGGAGCGGCTCGAGCGGGTGCTGCCGCTGATTCGCAAGTACGGCGCCGCGGTCGTCGCGATCTCCAACGATGACACCGGCATCAGCGAGGACCCCGACGTCCGGTTCGCGGTCGCAAAGCGGATCGTGGAGCGGGCGGCGGACCACGGGATCCCGCGCTCGGACATCGTCGTCGATCCCCTCGTCATGCCGATCGGCGCGATGCGAACCGCGGGCCAGCAGGTCTTCCGGCTGGTCCGGCGCCTGAACGAGGAGCTCGGCGTGAACTCGACCTGCGGCGCCTCGAACGTGAGCTTCGGGCTGCCGAACCGGGAGGGGATCAACGGCGCCTTCCTGCCGATGGCGATCGCCAGCGGATTGACCTCGGCGATCACGAATCCGCTGTCAGCCGAGGTGCGCTCCGCGATCATGGCCGCCGACGTCCTGATGGGCAACGACGCCGACGCGGGACGCTGGATCAAGGTCAATCGCCCGCCGATGCCCGAGGCCGGGATGGGCAGCGGACCCGACGGGTCGGTCGGGCCCGGCGATCGCGGGCGTCGCGTCAATCGCCGCGCGCTGGCAGCGGCCGGCGGAGCGGGAGGCGGCCCCACCTCGTGACCGCCGGGCCGGAACCGCTCGTCATCTTCACGCCGTCCGGGCGACGCGGACGCGTAGCCGACGGAACCACGATCCTCGATGCCGCTCGCTCGCTCGGCGTGGACCTCGATTCGGTCTGCGGTGGGCGCGGGCTGTGCGGCCGCTGCCAGGTTCGCCCGGGCGAGGGCGAGCCTCGAGTTTCTCGGCGACCATGTGCTCGGGCTGATCATCTCCGACATGCTGTACCGCGCCTATCCGCGGGCCGACGAGGGCGAACTGTCGAAGCGGCTGGCCGATCTCGTGCGCAAGGAAAGCTGCGCCGACGTCGCCAAGTCGCTCGGGCTGCTCGATGACATCAAGCTCGGCGC
>SCTE01000308.1 GCA_004298915.1 Chloroflexota bacterium
GATCGATCGTATGGACGATCGAAGCGGCGCTCCCCCAACGCCGCGGGACGTTGCTGAGACGTGCTTCGAGTCGGCCGGTCTCAGCCGCGACAGCTCGAGCCTCGACAAGGCGTCCGAGATCGCGGAGTCCACGCGCCAGACCATGACCGGCCTCGACGGTCAGCGTCGGGAAGACGCGCTGCTTGGAGAGATCCCAGGCCTTCCGGTACTGCGCCTCGGACTCGCGAATGCGGGCGAGCGGGCGGAGAGCGAAGCCCGTTCGGATGAGCGCCGCAGTGTGCGACTCATCGTCCAGGCCCTCCGCGACTTGCAGGATCATCTCGCTCAGCTGGATCACTTCCTCGGCGCGATCCGACTGGAGTGCCGCATCACCCGAGACGACGAGCGCCGCCAGGTACGCCCGTCGGGCTTCGGTCGAGAGACGCTCGATGCCGCCTGCCGACATGGCCATCGCATGGGCGCCCGCAAGCGCTCGGCCCGCGGTTTCGCTCCCGACGGCCGTCTCATGATCGAGCCAGAGTTCGACCTCGGCCTGAAGGGCGTCGAGCTCAACGGAGACCTGGGTGGTGGGCGGGAAAGACCGGCGGGCCCGTTCAATGTGGGCGCGTCCGTCTAGCCCTCGTCCGAGTCGGTACGCGGCCTTGCCGGCTTCGATCTCGGCGTGCTGTCGCTCCTGAGCGTCAGGCGAACCTATCCCAACGTTCGCCCATCGCTGCTCCGCAAGCTCCTGCTCGCCGAGAACAGCAGCTACTTCGCCAAGGCTGCGATCGAGGTGGAGCCGATCCGGATCAGCGCGATCGAGAGCGTCACTGACCGACGCGAGCAGTCGGAGATCATCGCCGCCGAGCAGGCGCCGCCTGGGGGATGCGAGCACGCGCTTGGCGAGCTCGGTCATCGGCAGGCCAGCCGCCGCGCGATGCTCCAGGGCTTCGCGGAGCATCGCCAGGTCGTCCCCGGCGGCCGCCTCGATCAATGCCCCGATCCGCATGTGCAGTCGGCGGCGCGTGTCGCCGGGAAGTGCCTCGGTCGCAGCCTCGCGGATCAGATCGTGGGCGACCTGTATTCCGCCGGGCGAAGCCGACGTCAGGCCGCGAGCGATGAGCTCGCCCGATGCGTGCCGAAGCCGGACGATATCCCACCCGAGCAGACTGGCCATGTCCTCGTCCGGGAATGGGCGGGCAGCGACCGCCGTAGCGGCGAGGAGTGCCGCGGCGTCCGGCCCGAGGTCTCGCAACCGATCAGCAATGAGGCTGGTTCGATCGACTGCTGCCCCACCTCGAGCGAGGGCGTCGACCCAGAATGGCGAGCCACCTGCCCGTCGCCACAGGTCCGCAGCGGCGGCATCATCGAGTTCTGCGTCAATCGCTTGAGCCAGAAGGCGTCCGTCCGCAATCGACAGCGGACCGACCTCGATCAACGTCCATCGGTCGGCCGGCAAATCTGCCGCGAGGCTCGCCCGATAGGCGGCGGCCGCGGGCGACGGCCGTGAGGCGGCGACGAGCGTCAGCGGCTGGTGGGTTGATGCCGCTGCTCTGAGCAGGTAGTGCAGAAGCGTGATCGACCGCTCATCCACCCACTGCAGATCGTCGACCACGATAAGCATCGGGCCTTCGGCGGCAAGAGCGCGGTGAGCCGCCTCGAAAATCCGGAGTGCGTCCCGGCCCTCATTCGTGGGCCTGCCGAAGACCAACCGATCCAACACGCCGCCTTCGTCTCCGGACTTCGCCAGGTGGCGGAGCAGATCACCCG
This sequence comes from Chloroflexota bacterium, assembly GCA_004298915.1. Taxonomy (GTDB): domain Bacteria; phylum Chloroflexota; class Limnocylindria; order Limnocylindrales; family CSP1-4; genus UBA5189. The sequence goes on from SCTE01000308.1 coordinate 1,750, forward strand.
CGGCGGCGAGTGGAACGGCCTGCATCGGCTCAAAGCCAGCTACCCGGAGGGATCGAATGGGAGCCGCATGGCCAAGCAGCTCGCCCAATAACCGGCTCTTGCCGCTGCCGGGCTCCCCGGTCAGGAGAGATGCGGTGGGCTGGCGGTCGAGACGAGCGCGCCGGATGAGCAGGACCAGTGATTCAAGCTCGCTGGTTCGACCAACAAACGGGACGCTCATGGGCTGAAGCGTAGCCGTCGCTGGGTACCGTCGGTGCGCCGCTGCCTATCGCCGCTTCCGGATGTCGGACAGGATCTCGCGGGCGGCGTTCTGGCCGGGGCCGCCGGTGATGCCGCCTCCGGGGTGTGCGCCCGACCCGCACAGGTACAGCCGGTCGAGCCCGCCGATCCGGTACCGGCCGTGGCCGAGCATCGGGCGCCACAGGTAGAACTGGTCGAGGCCGGCTTCGGCATGGAGCGGGTGGCCACCGGTCAGGCCGTAGTCGCGCTCGAGGTCGACGGGCGTGAGCACCTGGCGATGGGTCACGAGCTTGCGAAAGCCCGGCGCGACCGAATCGAGCGTCCGGATCACGGCATCGCCGAACACATCCGCGTGGCTGGCCCAGTCGCCGTCGCGGAGGTTGTACGGCGCGTACTGGGCGATGACGCTCATGACGTGGGTGCCCTTGCGCGAGCCGTCGACGAGCGACGGATCGGCAAGCGACGGGATCGTCGCCTCGAGGATCGGGATCTCGGAGGTCGCCCCGTACTTCGACGCGTCGAAGGCGCGCTCCATCGCGTCGATCCCGGGGGCGACGACGATCCGCCCGCGAAGGACCTCCTTGCCCTCCTTGCGGGCGGACGGGAAGAACGGCAGGCTCTTGAGCGCCATGTTGACCTTGGCGACGACGCCCGGCGTGCGGATGTTGCCGGCGCGCCAGCCCAGGCTCGGGCCGAGGGCGACCGGATCGACGAGGCCGGCGAGGGTCCGCTTCGGGTCGGCGCCCGAGACGACCACGCGAGCCGGGATCAGCTCGGTCGAGGCGAGGACCACGCCGGTTGCCCTGCCGTCCTTCGAGGTGATCGCGGTGACCTCCGCGCCGGTCCGGATCTCGACGCCGGCCGCCAGGGCCGCGGATTCGAGGGCCGCGGACAGGGCCCCGGGACCACCTCGCGCGAAGACCGTCTCGCCGGCCGCGCCGCCATCGTTGCCGGCGGAATCCATCAGGAGCGTCGCCGCAGTCCCGGCCGACCACGGCCCGACCGCGCCATACCGGACGCCGCGCCAGGCGATCGCGGCCTGCACCGCGTCGGTCTCGAACGACTCGGCCACGAGGTCGGCGATCGCCATCGGCAGGATCCGGAGGATCGTCCGTGAATCGTGCTTGCCGAGGCCGCGGAACGCCTTGCCGAGCTTGAGCCCCGTGAGCGCGTCGCCGAGCCGCGGCGCCTCCACGTCCGGCGGCGCGGATCGACCCAGCTCATCGAGAAATCGGCCCATCGAGCGAACCAGGGCATCGAACGCGATGTAGCCGTCCGCGTCGGACGCCGATCGCTCGCGGAGGCCCTCGGCGGTCCGCGCGGCATCGCCCCACAGGACGACCGCGGAGCCGTCCGGCGACGGGGCGAACACCCGGACGTCCGGGCCCAGGAGCGACAGTCCGTGACGCTTGAGATCGAGGTCGCGATGGACCGACGGTCGAAGGCGGCCGACGGTGTGGGCCAGGGCCGGCACCCGCAGGCCGGGCCCGAGCTCGATGGTGTCGGCGGCACCGCCGACGCGATCCCGACGTTCGAGGACGAGGGTCCTGAGCCCGCCCTTGGCGAGGTACGTTGCGGCGACCAGGGCGTTGTGCCCGGCACCGATGACCACCGCGTCCCAGCGGATCGCCGGGCGTGACGAGATGGGTGCGGCCTGGGGCGACGCGGTAGGCGTGGCGGTCCTGGTGGCCATCAGGCGATCTTCTTTCCGCGGGAGCGCAACAGCTCGATCGCCGCGATCCGCCCGTTGGCGCCCATGATTCCGCCACCGGGATGGGTGGCCGATCCGCACAACCAGAGGTCCTCGACCGGGGTCCGGAACCGCGCCCAGCCCGGCACCGGCCGGCTGAAGAAGAGCTGTTCCAGGCTCAACTCACCCTGGAAGATGTTGCCCTCGGTGAGGCCGGTGGTCCGCTCGATGTCGAGCGGCGTCTGGACGTTCCGATGGAGGATCTTCGACTTGAGGTCGGGCGCGAATTCGCTGATCCGGTCCACCACCGCGTCGCCGAAGGCCTCGCGGTTGTCGTCCCACGATCCGAGCGAGGGGTCGAGGTGGTACGGCGCGTACTGGACGAAGCAGCTCATCACGTGCTTGCCGGGCGGGGCCATCGAGGGATCGACGAGGGTCGGGATGATGATGTCGATGTACGGCTTGCGGCTCCAGTGGCCGTACTTGGCGTCGTCGTAGGCCCGCTCCATGTCATCGATCGAGGGGCTGATCGAGATCGCGCCGCGCAGGTGCTCTCCGGGACCGGGCAGTGCCGTGAAGTTGGGCAGGCCGTCGAGCGCCATGTTGACCTTCCCCGACGAGCCCCGGAACTTGAAGCGCTTGACCTCGGCCTCGAAGTCGGGGTCGAGGGTCCCGGATTCGATCAGGTCGATGAACGTTCGCCGGCTGTCCACGGAGGAGAGGACGGAGTCGGCGAGGATCTCCTCGCCGGAGTCGAGGACGACGCCCGTCGCCTTGCCGGCCTTGACCATGATCCGCGCCACCGGCGCCTCGAGGCGGATCTTGACCCCGAGCGACCTCGCCGCCGAGCCGATCGCGTTGGAGATGCCGCCGGTCCCGCCCTTCGGGATGCCCCAGGCGCGGAACGCCCCGTCGATCTCGCCCATGTAGTGGTGGAGCAGGACGTACGCCGTGCCCGGGCTCTTCACGCCCTGGTACGTGCCGATGATCCCGGACGCGGACATCGTGGCCTTGAGCGGATCGGTCTCGAACCACTGGTCCAGGAAGTCCGACGCGGACATCGTCATGAGCTGGACGAACACCGCCTGCTGGCGCTGGGTGAGCTTCTGGAACGAGCGGGCCAGGCCACCGAGCGGGAGGAGCGGCCGCGGGTCCAGCGAGGCCGGGTCCGGCGGCACGATGCCCAGGATCGGCTTGATGAACCGGGCCATGTCCACCATGAGCTGGCCGTACTCCTCGTACGCCTCGGCATCGTTCTTCGACCAGCGACGGAGCTCGCGGACGGTCCGTCCATGGTCGTTGACCCGCCACAGGTAGTCGCCGGTGGATCGGCCATCGACGCCCTTCGGGCCGTCGCCCTCGTGGAGGGGCGTGAACGTGCCGTCGAGCGGCAGGATGTCGAGGCCGTGGGCTGGGAGGTCCAGCTCGCGGATGATCTCGGGCCGCAGCAGCGACACGACGTAGCTGAAGACCGAGAACCGGAAGCCCGGGAAGAGCTCCTCGGTCACGGCCGCGCCACCGAGCACGTGCCGCTTCTCGAGGACGAGCGTTTTCAATCCGGCGCGCGCCAGGTAGGCCGCCGAGATCAAGCCGTTGTGGCCACCGCCGATGATGACCGCGTCGTACCGCTCCGCCACGCGCCCCTCGTTAGCCGCGGCATCGAGCCGCCATCAAGCCTGCATCACGTCGATCCAGTCTAAACCGGGTCCCGACTGGTGCGCCGGCCGTTCCGCACGATGGGAGAGCGGCCCCGTCTCCACTGCTCGACTCTCCGAGGGCCAAGTGACCAAGGTGATCGCGGACGTGGCGAGGGGCGGCGAGTATGATGTCGATGCATACTCTCTCGCCCGAGGACCCTGCGCCATGATGACCCGTACGACCATCACCCTCCCAGACGACCTGATGGCCGAGATCGACAGCCTGGTCGGGCCGCGCGGCCGAAGCGGGTTCATCGCTCGCGCGGCGGCCAACGAGCTGCGACGGGAGCGGCTCCGCGGCGCGCTCGATGGCGCCCGTGGCGCCGTGATCGGAACGCCCGATGCGCGTTCCGGTGACGAGATCATCCGGTTCGTGGATGGCCTCCGGGCCGACGACCGCGACCCATGGGCGCGAGATGGTGCGAGCCGATGAACTACCTTCTCGACACGACGGTCCTCCTCGACTTCGCGAACGGACGGGCCGAGGCGGTCGCGCTGGTCGACCGCCTCTTCGCGGACGGGGAGACGCTCTACACCTGCGACGTCGTCACCTGCGAGGCACTGTCGGGCGGCGGCGAGATCGAACGACGAGCGATCAGCGGCGTTCTCGACGCGCTGGAGTTCGTGGCGCTCGCTCCGGAAGGTGCCCGATGGGCGGCCGAGTCGCGGCGCACGGGCCGGTCCGCTCCAGGCGCGCGGAGCCTCGCCGATGCCCTGATCGCCGCCACCGCCTGGAGCCTCGACGCGGCGCTGGTGACGCGGAACCCGCGAGATTTCGAGCGACAGGGCGTCCGGGTCGTCCGCTACGACTGACGCCCCGGGGCCAACCGGGGACAACGCGGCGCGGTCTCGCGGCGTGGGTCGCCCGGCCGTGCGCATCGACGCCGATGCATACTTCGATCGATCGAGCATCGGCATGAGGAGCCCTTCGTGAGCGTCGGCACCGCGTTCCATCCCAGGACCGCGCCCCTCAATCGGAAGATGCAGTGGCGGGAGTGGTCGGGCTACTACGCGTCGTCCGTCTACGCCGATGCCCACGACATCGAATACAACGCCGTCCGCGAGGCGGCCGCCCTCATCGATGTCAGCCCGCTCTACAAGTACCGGGTCAGCGGGCCGGACGCGCCCCGGCTCGTGGACCGGGTGATCACCCGCGACGCCACGAAGCTGAGCGTGGGGCAGGTCTACTACACGCCCTGGTGC
>SCTE01000309.1 GCA_004298915.1 Chloroflexota bacterium
CTCGTGGCGCGACGCCGTGGCCCTCCCCCGCCGCCTGCTCCACCGGGGGTGGCTCCGCCGGCGGCCGTTTTTCCGGCCGGCCCGGACGATGAACCCGGGCTGGGGCGTGCCCGGCTCGTCGGGCCCGCGCCAGTGGGCGCCCCCGAGTCGGATCCCGCCGCCCGGCCACCAGCTGTGTGGCCCCCGGCCGCCTGACCCTCACTCGCCTGACGGGCGCGTCGGCGCGCCTCGCGAGCCCGCTCCGGTTCGGCCCGCCACGGCTCGGCCGGGGTCCCCGCGACGCGACCGGATCCGGGGCCCCTGGCCGAGGCGAGCTGCTCATAGGCAGCCTGGATTGCGAGGAATCGGGGCAGCGCCCGTTCGCCGGCCGAGTCCGGGTGATTGGCCTTGGCCAGCGCGCGATAGGCGCGCTTCACTTCGGCAGCGGTCGCGCCGGATGTCAGGCCGAGGATGCGATACGGGTCGGGGGCCATCTCCTACCCCCGCGGCACGAGCTCATGGAGCGGGGCCAGTTCGAAGGACGGGATCGCCTCGGCACTCACGCGACCATGCGGGTCCGTCTCCATCGGCCGGTGATACCGCCCGAGGACGCGCAAGGACTGCCCGGCCAGGACGCCTGCCTGCTGGAGGGCCTCGACCGTCGCGGACCAGGTTGCGCGATCGTGACCGTCACCGTCCTCGATCTTGATGGCCATGCCGGTCGGGCCCGAATCCTTGCTGGTGCCACGGGTCCCGCTCGTGATCGCCAGGCCCCGAAGCGCCTCCATCCCGCCCTTGGAAACGACCCGACCGGGCACGGCCTTCATCAGCGACGTGTCGAGGCGGTCGCGGCTGCCGGCGACGAGCTCAGGATGGGCGAGCATCGCGTCACGAATGATCGTCATGGCCCCGGCCAGGCCGGCCCTCGCATCGCTGGCAGCGATGGCGTCGGGTCCGGCCAGGAACGCGTAGGCCCGCGCCACCTCGCGCAGGGGGAAGGCGTACGTCGGGATCCCGCAGCCGTCGATGCCGAGCCGAAGCTTGGCGGGCGTCGTCCCGAACGCCCGGGCCACGGCAGCTCGGTAGGCCACCTGGGCGGGATGTTCCTCCAGCCAGTAGCCGTCGGTGTCCCAGCCACGCAGGCGACATAGCAGCAGGAAGACCGAATGCTGCCCGGAGCACATGTGCCGCACCGGGCTGGCCTTCTCGCCGTCCCTCGCCAGGCGCGCGGCAGTGAGCGCGTCGAGCGGCATCCCGTCCGATCCGCAGGCCAGCAACGCCTGGCTGACGCCGGTCCGGCGATACATGCCCTGGAGCGTCCGGACGTGGAGGTCCTCGCCCGAGTGGCTGCTCGCCATGATCGCGAGCTCGGGCGCCTCCAATTCGAACGCCTTGATCCCGCCGGCCTCGAGGAGGGCGGCCAGCCCGAACGGCTTCACGCACGATCGAAGGTTGACGACATGGTCGGGATCGCCGATGGCCCGCAGGATTCGACCCGCGGCATCGACCTCCACGATGTCCCCACGATGGACGCTCTCCTCGATGCCGGCGCGCACCTGGCGGACCAGGACGGGCGGCGGATTTCGACGCTGGCGGGAGCGATCGGCGGGTCGGGCGGCTGGCACGAGAGGAGACTACCGCGTGCGCCTCGATCCGGAGCGATCCGCTCGCGCCGGCCCGAGCCGAGGCGGTTCGATGGGCTACGATGGGCTCGCCCGCGACCGATTCCCCACGGGATTCGGCGGCCACTGCCCTACCTGCTCCGGAGGCCCCGGTCGATGACGACGCCGACGCTCCACGTCTCGCAGCACCCGGCGGTCCAGCACAAGCTGGGCATTCTTCGCGATATCAACACGGAACCGAAGAAATTCCGCGAGGTCGTCCGCGAGCTGTCGTGGCTCCTTGGCTACGAGGCGCTCGCCGACGCCGGGCTCCGGCCGCTCGAGGTCACGACGCCGATCGAGACGATGCAGGGCGCCGAACTCGCCGATCGCATCGGGCTGGTTCCCATCCTGCGGGCCGGCCTCGGCATGGTCGATGCGATGCTGGAGCTGATGCCGACCGCACAGGTCTGGCACCTCGGCCTGTTCCGCGACGAGCGGACGCTCCGACCGGTCGAGTACTACAACAAGCTGCCCGACTCCGCGAACGTGGACCTGTGCCTGATCCTCGATCCGATGCTCGCAACCGGTGGATCGGCCACGGCGGCGATCGAGGTGCTCAAGCGCTGGGGCGCCGTCCGGATCAAGCTCGTCAATCTGATCGCGGCTCCGGAGGGCGTCGAGGCGGTCGCCGCCGCGCATCCGGACGTGGCGATCCACACGGCCGCCCTCGACCGGCAGCTCAACGACCGCGGCTACATCATGCCCGGCCTCGGCGACGCCGGCGATCGGCAGTTCGGTACGGGCGGCGCCGCCTGAGCTGTCGGGCCGAGCGCCCGCGGCGGCTGGCGCATCCGGGCCGAGGTCGGTCGTCGAGGCGAATCAGAAGGCCGGCTCCCGAAGGAGCCGGCCTTCCACCTATCCGTGGTGAAGCCGAGGGCTATTCGCCGCCCGGCGTGATGGCAACGGTGGCCTTCTTGAAGTCCGTGCCCTTGAGGTCGTCCGTCAGGCCCTTGATCGCCTCCTCGGCGATCGACTGGTCATAGGCGGACAGGCTCGGATCCTTGGTCAGGACGCCGGTCTGCTTCGAGATCTTGATGGTCTGCTGGTAGAAGATCGGGTTGAGGACGCCGATCCCATCCGGGCTTGGCCAGATGAGCGCATTCACCTCGTTCATCATCCACGCCTGGTGCCCGGCACCGAGCGTGCTGCCGGCGTCGGTCGTGTACTGGACGCAGTCGGCCGCGTGATCACGGCAGTAGATCCAGCCCTTGACCGCGGCCCGGACGAACCGGACGGCGATGTCCCGGTTGTTGCCTTCCTTGAGCCACGCCTCGCGAGCGAAGATGGCGTCCTGGAGCATGGCCACCCGGTAGTCGTTCCAGTTGATGACGTTGAGGTCATCCGGGGAGTAGAGCGCGCCCGTCTCGGGGTTGGTGGTCTCGAGCAGCTGGGCGTACTCGTTGTAGATCATCGCCTCGGCGACATCGATCTGCTTGTTGATGAGCAGGCTCATGTCGAACGGCTGGATGACCTTGGTGTAGTCGGTCCCGG
>SCTE01000310.1 GCA_004298915.1 Chloroflexota bacterium
CGAGGATGAGGTCCTTCTGCTGGGTTCGGGCATCCGCGACGATCCGCGCGGCCTTTTCCTGGGCGACCTTGACCGACTGGTTTGCCCACCGGCTTCGTGCGACGAAACCAATGGCAATACCGACGGCCAGCGCCACGAGGGCGACGGCAAGGTATTCCATCTGTTCCTCCCATCCGACCGATCAGGCCGGACGCGTGTCGTTCGTTGCAACGGTCGCCGGGATGGAGTCATCTCCCAGGGCCCCCGCGAGCGTTGGGCGTAGCCTACTACGGTCACGCCGCCACGCCAAAATACGGAGCTCCCTGGGCCGCAACGGTTCGTGGCACGTCTGGAGCGCGGGCCGCGAGCGCGTGCGGGAGCGTGACCCGGCCGCCGGAACGTCTGATGGGAGATGTCCTTGAACCGACCGCGAACCGTCGATACCGTCATCATCGGCGCGGGCCAGGCCGGCCTCGTCATGAGCCGGCTCCTCGCCGAGGCAGGGCGCGAGCACGTGGTCCTCGAGCGACGGGCGACCCTGGGAGGCGCGTGGCAGGACCGCTGGGACGCCTTTCGACTCGTCTCCCCGAACTGGACGACGAGCGTGCCCGGGTACGCATATGACGGCGACGATCCGGACGGCTTCATGCCGCGCGACGAGCTCATCGCGCACTTCCGCGCGTACGCCTCGGCGATCGAGGCGCCCGTCGAGCTGGAGACGGCAGTCACCGCCCTCGATCCCGTTGATCGCGGCGCGGCCCGGTTCGAGGTCACGACCACGCGAGGTTCGATCCTGGCCAGGACCGTGGTCGTCGCGACCGGGCCGTTCCAGGCCCCGCACGTCCCGTCGATCGCCGACGGCCTCGCGCCCTCGATCCTCAGCCTCCACGTCGACCGCTACCGGAATCCGTCGGCCCTCTCTGACGGAGGCGTGCTGCTCGTCGGTTCGGGCCAGTCGGGCGTCCAGCTGGCCGAGGAACTCCAGGCCGCCGGGCGATCGGTGACGATCTCGGTCGGCCACTGCGGCCATGCGCCGCGTCGGTATCGCGGGCGCGACGTCTTCTGGTGGCTCCGCCAGCTCGGGACGGTCGGCGCCGGCCTCGGCGTCACGCTGCCCACCGCGGATCGGCTGCCGTCCCCCGCGGCCCGCTTCGCCTGCAACCCCCAGCTCTCCGGCCACGGCGGCGGTCATGACGTCAACCTCCGGAGGATGGCAGCGGGTGGCGTGCGCCTCGTCGGTCGCCTCGTCGCCTTCGAAGGGACGCGCGCCAGGCTGGCACCCGACCTCGGCGACAACCTGCGCTACGCCGACGCCTTCTTCGATGAGCGGCTTCGCCCGCTGTTCGACATGTATGCCGAGCGATCGGGGGAGACATTCCCGCCCGCGGAGATCGAACGCTTCGACTACGACGTTCCCGAGGTCACCGAGCTCGACCTCGCCGCCGAGGGCATCTCGACGGTGCTCTGGACGAGCGGCTACCGTCCCGTCCTCGACTGGATCCACCTGCCCGTGCTCGATTCCTTCGGGCTCCCGGTCCAGACCCGAGGTCGGTCCTCGGTCGAGGGCCTGTGCTTCATCGGGACGCCGTGGCTCCTGGACATGGGCTCCGCCAACCTGGTCGGCCTTGTTCGCGATGCGGAGACGCTCGCCAGCCGGATCTGACGGCGGCACAGACGAACTCAGTCGCTATCGACGTCCTCGTCGGAGGCCACGTCGTCCGTGGCACCGATGGACCTGGACGCGGCCGCGGCGGTCTCGGGATCGAAACCGTTCCGGGCCAGGAGCGCGTAGGCACGCTGCCGTCGGGCCCGTGGATCCACGACGCGTGCCAACGAACGCGCGTTGCGACTGAGGAGCCTCTCGGCGGCATCGATATCCGCCCCAGGATGGTGGGCTTCCCTATCCGTGAGCGTTTGATCGGCCGTCTGCCGATCAATGCCCTTGCGGGCCAGTTCCGACATGAGCGCACGCGATCCGCGCGGCCGAACCCGGTCACGAGATTCAATCCAGGCGCGCGCGAACGCCTCGTCGTCGAGCATGCCGAGCTCGATGAGTCGGTCAATCGCTGCCGCAACGAGATCCTCGCGATACCCGACACGGGTCAACCGGCGCCGAACCTCGCCAATCGATCGTTGCCGCTGCTCCAGAAACCGCAGTGCCGCGTCAAGCACCACGGAGGGCTCATCGACAGCACCGAGCCGTTCACGTTTCTCGGCGAAGCCTTCCCGTCGCTGGCGACGAGCCACCCGCTACTCGGCCTCCGAGATGCCCTCGACCGGGATCGGCACCGTGTCGACCATCGACCGGATCTTCGCCTCGATCTCGGCCGCGATCGGCGGGTTCGCCTTCAGGAAGTCCTTCGACGCCTCGCGTCCCTGGCCGAGCCGCGTCTCCGCGTAGGTGAACCACGAACCGGTCTTGTCGACGACATCCATGGCGACGCCGACATCGAGCAGGCCGCCCTCCTTCGACACGCCCTCGCCGTACATCACGTCGAACTCCGCGACCCGGAATGGCGGCGCGACCTTGTTCTTGACGACCTTCACGCGAACCCGGTTGCCCACGGCATCCGTGCCCGACTTGATCGTCTCGATCCGCCGGATGTCGAGTCGAACGCTGGCGTAGAACTTCAGGGCTCGACCACCGGGCGTCGTCTCCGGATTGCCGAACATCACGCCGATCTTCTCGCGCAGTTGGTTGGTGAAGACGAGCGACGTGTTCGAACGGCTGACCGCCCCGGTCAGCTTGCGCAGAGCCTGGCTCATGAGCCGGGCCTGGATCCCGACGAACGAGTCCCCCATCTCGCCCTCGATCTCGGCACGCGGCACGAGGGCCGCCACGGAGTCAACGACGACGACATCGATGCCGCCCGACCGGATGAGGGTCTCGGTGATCTCGAGGGCCTGCTCGCCGGTGTCCGGCTGGCTCACGAGCAGCTCGTCCACGTTGACGCCACAGGCACGGGCATAGCTCGGGTCCAGGGCGTGCTCGACGTCGATGAACGCGGCGACGCCGCCCTTGCGCTGCGCTTCGGCGATGACGTGCTGGCAGATCGTGGTCTTGCCCGACGACTCCGGCCCGAAGATCTCGGTGATCCGGCCGCGCGGGATGCCCCCGACGCCGAGCGCAAGATCGAGCGCGATCGAGCCGGTCGGGATGAAGTCGACATGCTGCCGTTCGGCCGAGCCGAGCTTCATGATCGCCCCGCGACCGAACTGCTTCTCGATCGAGAGGATGGCCGAGTCCACGGCCTTGCCGCGCTCGGCAACGCTCTTCTCGGTGGCTCGTTCCACGCTTCGATCCGTACCGCGGTCGCTGGTTATCGCCATGTTCCCGTCACGCTCCTGTCAGTGGCTGCCGCCATCGGAGCGGACAGGGCGTCCACTCGATGGATCAGGTCTCGTCCCGGTCCTCGTCGACCGTGCGTGGCTTGCGCGCCTTCCGATAGACCTCGACGTTCGCCGGCGGTTCGGAAAGCGGCTGCAGCTTCGGCGCGCCCGACTTGTCCTTCGGTTTCTTCTTGGCCTCGCGGCTTGGTCGATCTCGAGAGCCCATCGAGTGGTCCTCCGCGCTGTCTGGACGGTACCCGGAGCGTCTTCACGCCGGCTCCACGTCGGCTGCACCGGCAGTTTGCCGGCCCGCGTACTCCCGCAGCGAAGCGAGCGATTCGGGGAAGGTCCCGGCTCGCAATGCGGCCCGGATCCTGCCCATGAAGTCTAGGGTGAAGGTCAGGTTGTGACAAGTTGCGAGCCGGAACGCGAGCAGCTCTTTGGCCCGGAACAGGTGGGCGAGATAGGCCCGCGAGAACGACCGGCAGAGCCGGCACGGACAGCCTTCCTGGACCGGCCGCGGGTCGTCCTGGAACGCGCTGTTCCGGAGGTTGAGCTTTCCGCCCGGCACCCACAGCTGCCCGTTGCGGGCGACGCGGGCCGGGAGGACCGAATCGAACAGGTCGACGCCCAGGCGAACGGCATCGAGGATGTCGGCCGGCGAGCCGAGGCCCATGAGGTATCGCGGCCGGGGATCGCCGTCCAGGATGGGCACGACGACATCGAGCGCGGTCGCCCGTTCAACCGGCGTCTCGTCCCCGGCCAGTCCGCCGATGCAGATGCCGTCGAATGGCATGCTCGCGATGAACCGGGTCGAGCGCTCGCGGAACTCGGGATCGACGCCGCCCTGGATGATCCCGAACAGCGCCTGGTCCGGGCGGGTATGCGCCGCGAGGCTCCGTTCCGCCCAGCGATGCGTCCGTTCCATCGCGGCCTCGACCTCGGCGCGCGGTGAGCTCGGAAACACCGGGTGATCGAAGGCGACCGCGATGTCCGGTCCCAGGGCCTCCTGGACGCCGATCGCGAGCTCCGGCGTGAGCCGGTGCGTGGCCCCGTCGATGTGGCTCCGGAACGTCGCCCCGTCGTCGTCGACCTCGCGGGCATCGGCCAGCGACACGACCTGGTAGCCGCCGGAATCCGTGAGGATCGGCATGTCCCAGCCCATGAACCGGTGGAGGCCCCCGAGCCGCTCGATCCGCTCGTGGCCGGGCCGCAGGTACAGGTGATAGGTGTTGGCGAGGACGATCGACGCGCCGACCTCGACGAGGTCGTCCGGATCGAGGGCCTTGACGGTCGCGTTCGTGCCGACCGGCATGAACTGGGGCGTGTCGATCACGCCGTGCGGGACGGTCAGGCGGCCCAGGCGGGCCCGGGTCCCGCCCGTGGGGTCCGCGGTCGCGAGGACGTCGAATTGCGCCGGGCGCGGCGTGCCGCGCGGCGGAACCTGCGGCGTCGCGCGGTCGCCGGCACCGGGTCCGGAGGAACCTACAACCGGACGTGGCGTTCCCCCCGGCGCACCGGCTGCGGGCGCGGTCCCGCCCGCGACCGCCGGCTCAGCGATCCCCGGCTCCTGGGTCGTCCGCCCAAAGGCTCGGCATGTCCGGCTCCGAGCGGCGAGGCGGCGGGATCTCGAAGCCGAGTCCGGACAGGTGCGTCCGGGCGAGGTCCGTCGCGATTCGTCCCTGCGGGGTCCGATCGAGGAACCCGAGGCGGAGCAGGAACGGTTCGTACACGTCCTCGATCGTCTCGACTTCCTCGGACAAGACCGCGGCCAGCGATGCGACGCCAACGGGCCCTGACCCGAACTTCTGGACGATGGCCGCAAGGAGTTTCCGGTCGGTGGAATC
>SCTE01000311.1 GCA_004298915.1 Chloroflexota bacterium
GGTCACGATGTCAGTGGCGATGTCCCACTCCCAGCTGCCGACGCCGGCGATCCGCTGCGCCTTGGCCATGCGCTCCTCGTTGCGCCGAACGGCCGCGACGGACGCCTCGAGCGCCCGTGTCTGGCGGAGGTGGCGGATGGCGATGGCCGCGTGGGCGGCGAACAGCTCCGCCAGGCGCTCATCGAGGACGCTGAACTCCGGGGCGCCGATCTTTTCGGTGAGGTACAGCTGCCCATAGGTCTCGCCATCCACATGAATGCGCGTTCCGAGGAACGAACGCATCTGGGGATGCCCCTCGGCAAACCCGACCGACCGCGGATCGGCGGAGATGTCCGCCAGCCGCAGGGTGCCGCCTTCGGACATCATCGCCCCGAGGAGACCGAGGCCGACGGGCTCGCGTCCGATTCGCTCGATCTGATCGGGGGTGAACCCCTCGGTCAGGAAGCGGCTGATCCGACCATCCTCGACGACGCCGAGTGCTGCGTATCGCGTCCCGATAAGCCGCCGCGCCGCACGGATCGTCTCGACCAGCAGTTCCTCCTCATCCCGACCGGCAAGGCCGAGGGCCGAGGCACTCAATTGCTCGATCGTTGCGACGTCGTCACTCATGTCGCGCATGACCGTGAGCAGCCACGCTGTGCCGTCCGGAGCCGTTGAGCGCAGCTCGACCGTGACGTCCAGGAGCATCGCCGAGCCATCGGCGCGGAGGGCCGGAAATGCTCCTTCAAGACGCCCGCGCGCCTGGATGAGCTCGATCAGGGCAGGCACCCGGGGCACGAATTCTGTCGGCAGGATGACTTCGACCGACCTGCCTCGAAGGTCGGTTGCCACCCGGCCGAACATGTCGGCCGCGGCAGCATTCACATGCTCGATCCGCGCCGAAAGGTCGGACAGCATCGTCGGCACCGGCACGAGATCGATGGCCCGGATGAGCTCGGCCAGCGAGGGCGCCGGAGGCGAGCCTGGACGGCCGGTCGAGCCTGCCCCGGCAGATCCGGACCGATCGGTGGCCTCGCCGGAAGGTCGCCGGTCGATGGCGGACATCAGCCCGCGGAGCCCCGGTCCTGACCGAGGCGCGACACGGCGGGATCTCGATCGCGCTGGCGACCGGAGACCCGGAGGGAGCCGGGATCCTTCGTAATCTGAACCTTCCTCGCTCTGGCGCGCGCCGGGAATCGCAGCATACGCGCTCCGCGCGGGACGTCTATCGTCCTAATGCCCGCTCCATCCGGCGATCGGGTATCAGCCACAACGCGACCACGGCGCCGTACATCGCCAACCCGGCCAGTGGAACGGCGAGGGCCAACGGGGTGGCAATGGCGTACAGGGCCACCGAGGCGATCCCCTTGACGTCACGCCCGATGGCCTCGGCGAGGGACGGAGGCTGGCCGGGGACCCGGAGCAGAGCCCTGACGAGCAGGAAGTAGGCGAACCCCGCGAGCAGCTGGAGCACGCCGTAGGCCGCCGTGGGAACCGGCGCGAACTGGTTCTCCCCCATCCAGGCGGTCCCGAACGGAAACAGCGACAGCCAGAAGAGGAGATGCAGGTTCGCCCATAGGACGCGGCCGTCCGTGACCTTCGACGCCTGGAGCAGGTGATGGTGGTTGTTCCAGTACGTGCCCAGCAGCGCAAAGCTGAGGACGTAGCTGATGAATACAGGGCCGAGGCCGACCAGCGCATCGATGCTGGTCTCGTGGGGCACCTTCAACTCGAGGACCATGATCGTGATGATGATGGCGAGGACGCCGTCGCTGAACGCCTCGAGCCGACACTTGCTCATCCCCTCGCTCCTTGCGGAAGGGCATTGTCACGGATTCCGGACCGCGCGTCTGCCCGGCGTGGGACGCGGCGGGGGGCCGTGGGACCGAGCCACCGTCTCGACGGCCGGGCCGGCCATTCCATCACGCGCAACCGGGGCGTGCGAATGCCATCCGCGCAGGCCACCATAGGGTCGGCCGGTCTAACCCGCGTTCCCAGAGGAGGCGCATGCGTCCAACGATCCGAGTCCTGGAGCCGGCGCTGGTCGAGCGCATCCTCGACGAGGCCATGCGGGTCCTGGCCTCAAGCGGGATGGAGATCCGCGGGGCCGAGATGCGACGACGGCTCGGCAACGCCGGGCTCCCGGTGGATGCCTCCGGCAACCGGGTGCTCTTCCCGCGCAAGATCGTGGAAGCGGCACTCGCCGCGGCGCCAAAGGCATTCACCCTGTTCGACCGCGACGGCAACCCGCATGCCGACCTCGGGGGCGATCGGGTCCATTTCGTCCCCGGTTCGTCCGGGCTCAAGGTCATGGACCACCGGACCGGCGAGGTCCGCCTGGCCGGAACGACCGACTTCGTCGAGTACATCCGGCTCGCCGACGGCCTGGCGAACATCGCCTACCTGGCCACCGCCTTCTCGACCAACGATGACATCGAAGCCAATGTCTCCGACGCCTGGCGGCTCCGGCTGGCCCTGACGAATTCAAAGAAGCCGATCGTGTCGGGTGCCTTCACGGAGCACGGCGTTGAGCGCATGGTCGAGATGCAGCAGCTCTTCCGGCGTGACCGAGCCGATCTCGTGGCCCGGCCGATGACGATCTTCACGATCACGGCCAGTGGCAACTTCCGGTACAGCGAGGACTCCTGCCAGAACCTGATCGACTGCGTCGAGGCCGGGATCCCTGTGGAGATCGTGCCGGTCACGCTGCAGGGCCTGATCGCCCCGGTCACGACCGTCGGGGCCACCGTGTTCCACACCATCGACGTCCTCGCCGGGATCACGATGGCGCAGGTCATCCGGCCGGGCGCCCCGGTCCTGTTCGGCGGGGCACCGGCGACCTTCCACATGAAGATTGCCAGTTCCCCGATGGCCGCCATCGAGGCGCTCCAGCTCGACGTCGCCTATGTCGAGGTCGCCAAGGCGCTCGGCCTTCCATGCCAGTCGTACATGGCCCTCTCGGACGCCAAGGTCCTCGATGCACAGGCCGGCGCCGAGACCTTCGGCGAGCAGGGCACTGCCGAAG
>SCTE01000312.1 GCA_004298915.1 Chloroflexota bacterium
TGAGCGAGGCCCCAACCACGAAGCCCGTGAACCGGTGATTGACGGCCCGTCCAGGCAGGCCCATACTCCGTCCATTCCCCATCCGTCCGCGCCGCGGACCCTTTCCCGCGCGGTCGATTGGTCCCTCCTTGCAGTGGCAGGTGGCCCCTTTCTGATGCCCGGCCCAGATCAGCGTCCACGCAACCGTCGTCCGCGCCGTCGCAACCCCGTCGGGCGTGCCCCGGTGAGCGAATTCGAAGAGATGCAGGAGCTCGAGGCCGCCCGCGAGCGGAACGACCTCGACGTGTCCGACCTGCTCGAGATGAGCGTCACGGAGCTCCGCCAGGTCGGCAAGGACCTGCAGATGGAGACACGGACCGAGGACAAGAAGGACGACCTCGTCGACCGGATCCTCCAGGCCCAGACCGAGCGCGCCGGCCATGCCTACGCGACCGGCATCCTCGACATCGTGGACGAGGGCTACGGGTTCATGCGCCGCCACGGCCTGCTCCCCGGTGCGGACGACGTCTACGTCTCCTCGAGCCAGGTTCGGCGGTTCGGCCTGCGCATCGGCGATCGGGTCACGGGCGCGGTTCGCGTCCCCCGGGAGCAGGAGAAGTACTGGGGCCTCCTTCGCGTCGATTCCGTCAATGGCGTGGACATCGAGACGGCGCGGGCGCGCCCGCACTTCGGCGACCTGACACCGGTCCACCCGAACGAGCTGATCAACCTCGAGAGCGACCCCAAGAACCTCAGCCAGCGCCTCGTGAACCTGGTCAATCCGATCGGCAAGGGCCAGCGTGCCCTGATCGTCAGCCCGCCGAAGGCCGGCAAGACGATGCTCCTGAAGAACATCGCCAACGGGATCACCGCCAACTACCCGGACATCCTCCTCATGGTCGCCCTCATCGGCGAGCGGCCCGAGGAAGTCACGGACATGCGACGCAGTGTCAACGGCGAGGTCATCAGCTCGACGTTCGATGAGCCGACCGAGAACCACACCCACGTGGCCGAGATGGCCCTCGAGATCGCCAAGCGGCAGGTCGAGACCGGCCGGGACGTGGTGATCCTGATGGACTCGATCACGCGCCTCGCGCGCGCCTACAACCTGGCCCTGCCCCCGTCCGGCCGAACGCTGTCAGGCGGTATCGACCCGATCGCGCTCTATCCCCCGAAGCGGTTCTTCGGCGCTGCCCGCAAGATCGAGGAAGGCGGGTCGCTCACGATCATCGCCACGTGTCTCGTCGATACGGGCTCGCGGATGGACGACGTGATCTACGAGGAGTTCAAGGGCACCGGCAACTCCGAGCTCATCCTGGACCGCAAGCTCGGCGAGAAACGGATCTTCCCGGCGATCGACGTCATGCGCTCGGGCACCCGCCGCGAGGAGCTCCTCCTCGAGGACGGGACGCTCAAGATGGTCTGGACGATGCGCCGGATGCTGTCGGCGGTCGGCACCAACGAGGGCATCGAGCTGCTCCTGAACCGTCTCGCGAAGACGGACAACAACGTCCAGTTCCTGGCCGGGCTGACCAAGTCCCTCGACGCCTGACGGCCTCGTTTCCCGTTCAGCAGCCCGGAAGGGTTTGCGTCGCCCGCAAAGCCCGTGGTAAGGTCCGGCCGAGTCGACGCCCGCGGAGGAGCGGGCATCGGCCCTGAACTGAGACCAGCAACCCAGCTCAAGACATCGCGACGCAGGACGGTCTGCAACCCCAGAACATGCGACCCCCGACGCATGGACCGTCCCCCAGGAGACCATATTGCCGAACGCCCCGGCTGGCATCGTGCGCGCAGTTTCGCGCCTTCGCCGGACCAAGAGCGAACGATCCAGGCGAATGAACCGTGCCCCCAGCCGATCCGTCGGCAAGGTGCGGCGCTTCGGCATGAGGATCGGCGCCCTGATGCGTCTCACGCCGCGACCGGCGGCGCACCAGCGCCCGCTGTCCGTGCGGCGCTCCGTCGCCGTGCGCCTGTCCTCGGAGCATCTGCTCCCGATCCTCGCCGCGGTCGTGGTCCTCGGCGCCAGCCTGATCAGCTTCCAACCCGCGACTGCCATTGGCGCGACCGGCTCGGTTGACGGGGCCGGGACGGCACCGCGGATCGCGATCGGTGGCGCCGACCAGCTCGATCCCCAGGAAGTGGCGGTCCAGCTCGGATCTCGCACCAAGACCTCGGCGGCCGGACCCGACAGCGCCCCGACGGCGAGTTACGCCGACGACGGCACGCTCTACAAGCCGGTGGCGGTCGACACGAGCGTTGCGGATGGTCGGGGCCTGCTGCAGACCTACACGGTCAAGTCCGGCGACACCCTGACCGGGATCGCCAGCCACTACGGCATCTCGATGATGACGATCTGGTGGGCGAACCAGCTGACCGCCAAGGATCAACTGCATGTCGGCCAGAAGCTGACGATCCCGCCGGTCAATGGCCTCGTCATTACGGTCAAGACGGGTGACACGCTGGATTCGATCGCCGCCCAGTACAAGGTTGACGGGGCCGATGTCCTCGCGATCAACCAGCTCGAGGATCCCAACCTGATCATCGGCCAGACGCTGATCCTGCCCGACGCAGCCGGGGCGCCCATCCCGACCGCCAAGCCGATCCCCGTCAAGCCTCGAAACAACGGCGGCTCGACGAGCTGTTCGAGCTGCGGCGGCGGCACGTACGCCGGGGGCCGGTTCGCCTGGCCCGTGGTCGGGGGCAACAACTACATCAGCCAGCGATTCCACTACGGCCACTATGGCGTGGATATCGCGGCGACCTACGGAACCAAAGTCGCGGCGGCCGCCAAGGGCACTGTGACGTTCGCCGGCTGGAAGAACAACGGCGGCGGCTATCAGGTCTGGATCTCGCACGGGTCC
>SCTE01000313.1 GCA_004298915.1 Chloroflexota bacterium
CTCGAAGTCCCTGCCGACGGCCCGGACCCCTTCGCCACGGCGCGCCGCGTCCTCGCCCGCCTGGCCTCGGATCCGGTCGGGGGCCCGGAGCTTCCTCGGTTCATGGGCGGCCTCATCGGGTACGTCGGCTATGACCTGGGTCGGCGCCTCGAGACGTTGCCTTCGCTGGCCCTTGCCGACCAGGAACTGCCGCTCCTCCGGCTCGCGCTGCACGACTGGACCGTGGCATGGGACCGTCGCACGGGGAGCGCATGGCTGGCAGGGCGAGCGCTGGATGAACGGATCGGGCGGCTGGATCGGCGATTGGCCGAGGTCCGGGAGCAACTCCTGGCGCCGGCGCCGGATCGTCGCCGAGCGGTCATGGCGGGCGAGCCTCCCTCGGGTCTGGAATTCCGCTCGGGCCTCGATCGGGCCGCGTTCGAGGCCGGTGTCGCGACCGTTCGATCCGAGATCGCTCGGGGCCAGATCTACCAGGCCAACCTGACCCGCCGCCTCGAGACCCCGTTTCGCGGCGACCCATGGCCCATCTTCCGGCGCCTTCGAACCGGGGATCCGGCGCTCTTCGCCGCCTACCTCGACCTTGGATCGAGTCCCGTCACGGGTGGTCCCCGCGCGATCCTGTCCGCATCGCCGGAGCCGTTCCTGTCGGTGACCCAGGACGGGATCGTCGCGACGGATCCGATCAAGGGCACACGCCCGCGTGGCCGCGACCGCGCTGAGGACCGGGCGCTCGCCCGCGAGCTGCTGGGGTCCGGCAAGGATCGGGCCGAGAACGTGATGATCGTGGACGTCGTGCGGAACGATCTCGGTCGGGTCTGCGTGCCGGGCTCGGTCCGGGTCCCGCGCCTCTGTCGGCTCGAGCGAACGGCCACGGTCCAGCATCTCGTGTCCACGGTGACCGGCCGCCTGGCGCCCGGCATGGACGCGTTCAACCTGCTCGCGGCGTCGTTCCCGGGCGGGAGCATCACCGGCGCCCCGAAGATCCGGGCCATGGAGCTGCTCGAGGGCATGGAGCCGGTCCGGCGCGGCCCGTACACCGGCGCCGCGGGCTGGATCGGGGCCGATGGCGCGATGCAGACGAGCATCCTCATCCGCACGTTCGTGGCCGATGGCGCTCGGTTGACGCTCCACGTCGGTGGCGGCATCACGTACCGGAGTGATCCGTCGGCGGAGTTTGACGAAACCGTGGACAAGGCGCGGGGCCCATTGACCGCGATCGGTGGTCGCGAGGTGGCCCCGTGACGCGCCGAGTCCATGAGGCGGCCACGTGACCAGCGTCAGCCACGGCGCGCATCCCGCGAGCCCCGCGCCCGCCGATGCCCCCGGGCACATCTGGGTCGACGGCCGGATCATGCGGGCCGAGGGCGCGCATCTCTCGGCCTTCGATCGCGGCTTCCAGCTCGGTGACGGCATCTTCGAGACGCTCCGGGCGCGCGGCGGGCGGGTGACGGAACTTCGCGAGCACCTCATCCGGCTCCAGGGATCGGCCACCGGCCTCGACATCAGGCTGCCCGTCGGCACCGGGACGCAGATTTCGCGCGGGATCACCTCGCTTTTGGAGATCGAGGGCCTCGCCGGGCCGGAGGACGATGCGTCGATCCGGGTCACCGTCACGCGTGGGTCATTCACGGGACGCGGGCTCCTGCCACCCAGCGCGGGCATCGAGCCGACGATCGTGATCCAGGCCTGGCCGGTCACGCCGCCGCCGCCCGGGCACCTGACCGACGGCCTGCACCTCGTCGTCAGCTCGATCCGGAGGGACCCCGAGAACCCGCTCGTCGCCCTCAAGACGACGAGCCGCGCCGACTACGTCCACGCCCGCCTTGAAGCCCGCCGGGCTGGCGCGGACGACGCGCTCTTCCTGACCCTCGATGGGCATCTGTCCGAGGCGACCTCGGCGAACATCGTGCTCATCCGGGGCGATGAACTCGCGACCCCCGCCCTCGCCTGCGCGATCCTGCCGGGGACCACGCGCAGCTGGGTCCTCGCCTGGGCCGCCGGTGCCGGACTCAACCCGGTCGAGGAGTGGCTCACGACCCGCCAGCTCGCGGAGGCGGACGAGGCGTTCGTCTGCTCCAGTGTCGCGGGCATCCTGCCGGTGACCCGGTTCGACGGCCAGCCGATCGGCGACGGACGACCAGGCCCGCGGACGATGCAGGCCCGCGCTGATCGCGAGGCCTTCATTCGCGGCGCGACGGCCCCGTGACGAGCCGTGTCGTCGTCCGTCACGAGCCGCGGAGTCGCCCGTGACGTGCCGCGGGGTCGCCCCGTGACCTGCCGCGGGGTCGCGGCGTGACCCGGAGCGAGCTCATCGCGCGGACGAACCAGCTCATCGACGAGGGCGCACGGCTCCAGGCCAATCCGTCCTTCGATGCCCTCCGGACTTGGCTCCAGCTCTCCGACGATCTCCTCTCGCGGGCGTGGGGGAGCATGGATCGCTACCACCTGTCGTGGCTCCAGGTCGGCCGCCCGACGCAGATCGTCCGCGGCCGACCGATGGATGCCGATGAGACGGCGGCCTACGTTCGCGAGGTCGCGGCGGCGAAGACCGCCGTGCTGAAGATGAGCGTCGATGCCGCGGCACGGAAGAACATGCCGTTCGTCGGTGAGACCCCGGAGCCTGACGCCGGATGACCGAGCTCGTTCCTGCCGCCGGCGGCGCGCGGATGGTGCCCGCCCCGGATCCCGTGGCCCGCGACTACCTGCTCCTGGGACTGCGCCTGGACCAGCATCGGCCGGGCCTGGTCGATGCGTATTTCGGGCCGGCGGATCTCAAGGCACAGGCGGACATGGAATCGCTGCGCCCGCCGGCTCGCCTGGCCGATGATGCCGTCGCCTTGCGCGAGCGGTTGCCCACCGAGGTTGACGACCCGGAGCGACGAACCTGGTTCCAGGCGCAGTTGGCGGCCCTCGAGGTCCAGGCTCGCGTCGCCGCCGGCGATGTCGTTGCCTACCCGGCGCTTGTTGCCCGGTGCTTCGATCGCACCATGGAGCGCGTCGACGAATCCGTCTTTGCCGATGCGGCCGCCGAGCTGGACGCGGCGCTCCCCGGGTCGGGTTCGCTCGAGGAACGGCTCGCGGCCTGGGACGACGCCCTGACCATCGATCCCGACCGAATCCAGGCGATCGCGGATGACCTCGCGGCCAGGTTCCGGTCCCGTGCGGCCGCGCTGTTCGGGCTACCCGACGGCGAGGGCGCGCGCATCTCCACGGTCCGGGACCGTCCGTGGGGTGGCTACAACTGGTTCGAGGGTGGCCGCCGCTCGCGGGTCGAGGTCAACCTGGACGTCCCGATCACGAT
>SCTE01000314.1 GCA_004298915.1 Chloroflexota bacterium
CTGGTCCGAAACCATCGATGTCGCACCGACCAAGGCGCCGATGCTCGCGGTCAATCACGCCCGGGCTCAGATCCTGTCGCCGTACAGCGCCACGACCCCGCAGCGCTGAGGATCGATACCCTGCTTCGGGTAGCGCGCGTCGCCGCCCGGGCTGCCCGCACCCGCCTGGCGCATCTCCGGCACGTGATCGCCGCCGTTCGCCTGCGCAAGGCGCCGAACGTCGAGTCGAACGACGGCCTCGCCCAGGTCGAAGGCCTCGAGCTGCTCGTGCCGGACCCGGCGCGCTCGGCCCTGTCGAGACGCCTCGTCGAGCGTGGGGTCACGGAGCTCGACTTCACCGACATGGCCCGCGCGGTCACGCGTCCGGGTGACGTGGTCCTCGATGTCGGGGCGAGCATCGGCTACTTCACGATCCTGTTCGCCACGTGGGTCGGCCCGCACGGCCGCGTCATGGCCCACGAGCCCTGGGAATCGGCCCGTCGGTACCTGCTCGCGAATGTGGCCCGGAACCGGCTGAGCAACGTCACCCTCGATCCGCGGGCGCTGGCCGATGTGGACGGGGACGGGTCGATGTCGGCACCGACCTACCGCCTCGTTCTCGGGCCGAGCTCCGACCCCGGGGCCATGGCCGTGTCGGCGGTGCGGTTCGACACGATTGCCGAGGCCTCCGCCCTCGCTCGGCTCGACATCGTGAAGATGGATATCGAGGGCGCCGAGGGTCGGGCCCTTGCCGGGATGATGGCAACGCTGCGCCGACTCCGACCGGTCCTCCTGCTCGAGGTCCATCCGGACATGCTGCCGGCCCACGGTCACGACCTGGCCGGCATCCACCGCGTCCTCGACGAGCTCGGCTACGCCTGGATGGTCGTCGAGTCCGACGCGGACGAGGCCGCGGGCCATCACATCGTGGCGGGCCCCCGAGAGCGCCTGGAGGCGGCCGGCGTGGTCCCGCTCGAGCCGCGACAGGCAGTCGCCATCCCGAGCGCCGACCGCTGGTCCGTGGCGCCCGGTTCGCCGGCCGTCATCGAACCGGGCGTCGGCGAGTTCGCGGTCAGGGCGACCGACCCGGCCAAGCCCGGCTACGTCGTCGACGGTCCGCATTGGTGGACCCGCTCACCAGGCGCGGGCGCCGGAGCGATCCGTCCATCCGTCCCGACCTGGCTCACCTGGGACGGGCACGTTCCCGCGGGCCTGGCAGCGCAGGCCTGGGTCTTCGAGTACGCTGGCTCGTCCCTCGTGCGCCGGCGCGCGTTCGCCCTGCCCGATGGACCGGCCGAGTGGCGATTCCTGTCCGGCCCGACGTCGGTGGCCATGCGGCTGGCGATCGAGGTCCGCGGCCCGGGCACGCTCATACGGCATCGACTGACCGTCGACCAGCGCGCCCCCTGATCGCGCGGGCCGTGGCGGGAAGGACGCCAGTGGTTCGGCGGGCGACTCAGCGATCGACGGGCAGGTCGAGGCGGTCGCCCCACTCCGACCAGCCGCCGTCGTAGACGGCGACGTCGTCGAACCCGAGCAGGGCGAGGACGTGGGCGAGCCGGGCCGCAGCCACCCCGGAACCGTCGTACGTGACGATTCGCCGGCCCCGCGCCACGTTGGCCTTGAGGAGCATCTCGCGGAGCTCATCGGGATCCCGCAGGGTCTGGTCGCCTGGGACGTGCATGGCGCCAACCGGCACGTTGACCGCGCCCGGGATGTGCCCGAGGCGGCGAGCGTTGCCCTCCAGGCCCCGGAATTCGGCAACGGCGCGCGCGTCGATCAACTGGACCTCGGCCGAACCGAGCAGCCCGCGCACGTCGGCGGTCGTGAGGCGGAGCCGCGGGTTGGCCCGGGGCGTGAAGGTCGCCGGCGCTGGGGGGTAGCTGGCATGCGAGAGCGGGCGGCGCGCCGACGACCAGGCCCGCATGCCCCCGTCGAGAACCCGTGCCGACTCGTACCCATAGGCCCGGAGGCTCCACCACGCGCGGGCCGCGTACAGCCCCAGCGTGTCGTCGTAGATCACGAGGCTCGTGCCGTCGCCGATCCCGACGCGCCCGAGGGCCTCGGCGATCTGGTCCGGGCCGGCCAGGCGAAGGGTGGACTCGCCCTCGACCGCGGGCTCGATGAGGTCGGTTCGCCAGTCGATGTGGACCGCACCGGGAATGTGGCCACCGGCGAAGACCGTGGCGCCGGTCCCATCGGGCCGCCAGCGCACGTCGAGGATCCGGAGGTCGGGCCGGCCGAGCTGTTCCGACAGCCAGTCGGGCGTGGTGATGAACTCGGGCCGAGCGAATCCGGTCACGGGATGCGCCGCTCGCCGGTGCCTGTACGGTGGGGCATGGCCGGTATCATACGGCCGTGGTCTCCCCATTCATGGCCGATGAGCAGAAGTTGGCCGCGGTGCGGGCGGAGCTGCCCTCGTTGGCGGCCGCGATCCAGATGAACACCGGCAGCGTCGGTCCGCTTCCGATCGAGGTCGCGGCGGCGATGACCGAACTCGCGGATTACGAGCAGAAGATCGGGCGCAGCGACTACGACTACTACCTCGAGGGCCTCGACCGGATGAACGAGGCGCGGGCCGGCGTCGCCGCGGTCCTCGGCGCCAGCCTCGGATCCGTGGGCCTCACCCATGCCACGACGGACGGCGTGAACCACGCGGTCTGGGCGCTCGACTGGAAGCCCGGCGACGTTGCGGTGAGCACGACCCAGGAGCACGCTGGCGGTATCGGAGCCCTGTACGCCCTCCGTGATCGGCTGGGGGTCGAGATCCGGTTCGCCGACATCGGCGACGGATCGGATGACGCGGCGACGATTGCGGCCCTCGATCGAGCCATCGTTCCCGGGACCCGCCTCGTGTCGATCTCCCACGTCCTGTGGTCAACCGGCGCCGTGCTGCCGATCGCCCGGATTGCCGTCCTTGCCCGCGAGCGCGGCGCGGTCATCGTCGTCGACGGCGCCCAGGCGGCCGGCGCCATCCCGGTATCAGTCACGGCTCTCGGCGTGGATGCCTATGCGATCCCGGCCCAGAAATGGCTCCTCGGCCCGGATGGCATGGGCGCCCTGTGGGTCGACCCCGCGGCGCTCGAGCGCCTTCGGCCCAGCTTCGCCGGCCATTTCGCGCTCGAGTCCGTCGATTCCCGCGGTGGCGCAGCCTGGCATCCCGACGCCCGGCGGTTCGAGGGCACCGGCTTCCATCGGCCATCGGTCGCGGGGTTCGCCCGAGCGGTCAGCTGGCTGTCGATGTACGTCGGGCTCGACTACGTCCATGCGCGTGGGCCGCGCCTCGCGCGTCGTGCCGCCGACGAACTGGCGGCAATCGACGGCGTGGACCTCCTGACGCCCCGTCACCAGATGGCGACGCTGGTGACGTTCAGGATCCGTGGGTGGGGCGCGCAGGCGGCCCTCGACGAGCTGCGCCTCCGAACTTCGCTCATCGGCCGCACGATCGTCGCCCTCGACGCCCTCCGGCTGAGCGTCGGCTTCTTCAACACGGACGATGAGCTCGACCGCGTCCTCGACGGCATCCGGCTCCTCGCGACCCACGACCCGGCATCGCTGCCGCCGCGTCGGACGCTCCCGATCTTCGGCGAGGCGTGACCCCTCCTCCGCGGCGCTCCTGGCTCGAGATCCGGTGGCGCCAGTTCCGGAATGCGCCGCGCCCGATCGTTCGTGCCGTGGGAGCCAACCTCGTCGTGGCTGGGATCCTCGGCATCCTCTACCTCGCCTACGACGTCGCGCTGACGCGCGGTGCGAAGCTGCCGGGAGGCGACCTTCGAACGCTGTTCGCCGCGCTCGATGTCGTCCTCGTCATGATCGTCGGGAGCGCGATCACGTACCTCATCGTGCCGCTCCCGCGGGGGTCCGGTGCCGGCACGCGCCGAACGGCCTGGAGCGGGGTCCTGGGCTTCTTTGCGTCGGTCCCGATTGCCTATCTCGTCCTGGTGATCGTCATCCAGGTGCTGCGTCCAGTGTTGACGTGACGCACCGAAATTCCGTGGTTCGTTTGGCGTCCTCGGGTAGTGAACGGTAAGGTGACCTCAACATCAACGGAGCAGGGAGCAGAGTCCAAGGTGTCCGCAGACGAGATCCGCCACGTCGCCCTTCCGAAGCTGTATGGGGGTCCGGCGTACGCGCGACCGGTCGTGCTGATCGAGTCGTCGGAGCGGCCGTTCGATCCCGATGAACTGCCGCTCGTCGTCGCCATGACCGACGAGGAACGGGCGATCATCGACGAGGATCGCCGGCTCGCGGCACAGGATGTCGCCCCGCCGCCGCCAACCCTGCAATCGAAGCCGTTCAGCCTGCGGGACCTGTCGAGCCGATTCCTCGGGGGCCGTGAATCGTCGGGCCAGTGAGGCGCCGCGGGCCGCTGCACGAGGATTGCCGCAGGCCCTGAGGCCGCGGCCCTGCAGGTCCGGGCGGGGTGTAGGATCGCGCGGGGGAGTAGCTCAGTTGGTGAGAGCAGCCGTCTTATACACGGCCGGTCCCTGGTTCGAGCCCAGGCTCCCCTACCAGCATCAGGTCCTGCAGGTGCGTTGATGCAGGCGCGGTCGCGCACAGTCCCACTGGCCGAGTCGACCTCAGACGACCGCCTCCAGCATCCGGATGATCCGTTGCCGGCGATCGGCGTCGAACGAACGCTGCGCCGGCAGGGACGCCAGCCACGGGCCGACCTGGTCGGGCGTGATGAGCGCACAACTGGCCGTACGCTGGACCTTCGGGTCGGTGCCGACGACCGCGGCGTAGACCTTCACGACATGATCCGCATCGTCACCCCCGAACCAGACTCGTACGCGGTCCGCATCGCGCGAGGCTCGCTCGAGCGGGTGGTCGATGAGATGGGTGCGGCCGTCGGCCACGCGGACCTCCCAGCTCCGTACCCCGCGTGAGATCACGGCGCCGGCGGGCGGCAGGACCTCGATCACCGCGGCGCCGAACGGGCCGACGACGATCTCCGGGATGACCCGGCTGCCGTCCGGCAGCGGAACGCGCGTTGCGACGGCGTGGTCCTCGCCGAGCATTGCCCGCACGCCGTAGGCCGGCGTCGGGCGGATTCGACGGTCGGAAATCGATCCGATCGCGGAGCCTACGCGGATGATGCCGAGGATCCCGAAGCTCGCCGGTGCCACCAGGCCGAACGTCCACACCAGTGCTCCGATCGCGAGCTGCGTGGAGGTTGCCCGTCCCGTCGGCGTGAAGGCACTCAACAGCCCGGTCCCAAAGACCGTGTAGGCGAGGAACGTGGCGCCGACGAGGAAGATGGTTCCGACCACGAGGGCACGGACGATGGCCCCTCGTCCTGGACGGCCGCCGTCGGCGCGTTCGGATGCGATCACCTGCATGCCGCCATCGTCGATCATCGAGCCTGCCGTGACCATGACACCTTCGGGTCATCGGTGGGGGGAAGGAAGGCTGAGGGGCCCCCGATTCGAGCGTCGGGGCGGTGCATCGAGTCGATGGGACCGGCCTGGCGCGAGATGTCGGCCGCGGGTGCCGGTGGTGGACGCAACGTCCCGGTACCCTGCCGGCGGGCGCAATCGGGTCATGGCCCGCTGAGACAGCCGTACCATAGCCACGGCACCGCCGGGGCGACGAGACTTATCGGCAACGACGGGCGAGACTGCCCGTGGCGGGGAGTCCGCGTGCAGCCTGTTCGCCCTCGACCGGCACGCCTGGGTTGGCAATTCGCCCGTGCGATGATCGCGGCCACCCTGCTCTGCCTCGCCCTGGTCCTGCCGACCCTGGGCGCGGCGGTCGGG
>SCTE01000315.1 GCA_004298915.1 Chloroflexota bacterium
CGGCGAGCCGGAAGCTGTCCGCCTGGTTCTACCAACTGATCGAAGACGCCGGGGCCGGTGTGACCCAGCACGAGGCCCTCGAGCGCCTCGAGGCCCTCGGGTTGCCGGTCAACCCGAATCGGGCGACCGACCTGGACATCGAGGGCGTGATCGCGTTCACCGAGACGTGGCGCGAGCGCCGCCACGACCTGCCGTACGAGACGGACGGCGTCGTCGTGAAGGTCGACCGGATCGACCAGCAGGAGCGCCTCGGGATGGTCTCGCGCGCGCCGCGCTGGGCCATCGCCTACAAGTTTCCGCCCGAGCAGGTGGAGACGGTTCTCGAGGACATCGTCCCGTACGTCGGACGGACCGGCACGATGACCCCGGTCGCGCACCTGCGCCCGGTCAAGGTGTCCGGTTCGACCGTGGCCCGCGCGACGCTCCACAACGTCGACGAGATCCGGCGGAAGGACCTCCGGATCGGGGACTGGGTCGTCCTCCAGAAGGCCGGCGACGTCATTCCCGAGGTCGTCAGGCCGATCGCGGAGCGCCGGACCGGGAGTGAGCGCGAGTTCGCGATGCCCGAGGCCTGCCCGGTCTGTGGAACGGCAATCGTCCAGGACGACGGTGCCGTCCGCCACTACTGCCCGAACCTCGCGTGCCCGGCCCGGGTGTCCCAGGAGTTCGGGCACTTCGCCGGCCGCGGCGGCATGGACATCGAGGGTGCCGGCTGGCACGTCCTCGAGCAGCTCCTGCAGCGCGGACTGGTCAAGCGCCGCGGTGATTTCTTCCGGCTCTCGATCGAGGATCTCGAGTCCTTGGAGCGCTTTGCGCGGAAGAGTGCCGAGAACCTGTACGCGTCCATCCAGAAGGCGCGCCACCGGCCGCTCGAGCGGGTGATTGCCGCGCTCGGGATTCCGCAGGTCGGATGGACCACGGCCATCGAGCTGGCCTCGTGGCTGGCAGCCGAAGTGCCGCCCGGCGACGACTGGTTGCCGAGGGCGGCCGCCCATCTCGAGGCGGTCGCCACGAACGAACCGGCCCGCTTCGAGGAAATCGAGGGCATCGGGCCGACGGTGTCCGCCGCGCTTGCCGCGTGGTTCGGCGAGGGCGGGCCGGGTCGTGGTGTCCTCGATGACCTGGCTGACGCCGGCGTCGAGGTGGAGCTGCCGGCCGCGCGGGCGGCCGTGGCCACCGACGGGCCGCTGGCCGGCAAGTCAGTGGTGGTGACCGGAACGATCGAGGGCTTCAGCCGCGAGGAGGCGGAGGCTGCCGTACGCGCCGCCGGCGGCAAGCCCGCGGGCTCGGTGTCAAAGAAGACGGATTACGTCGTGGCCGGGCCGGGCGCGGGGTCGAAGCTCGCGAAGGCCGAGGAGCTCGGGATCACGATCCTGGATGCCGCGGCGTTCCGGGCCCTGCTGGCCGAGCGGGACTGAGGCGAAGGCTCAGGCGAAAAGGCGCGTGCCGGCGGGCCGGTGAAATCGTTCCATCAGCTCGGCCACGGCATCCCGGGCCGCTCGCCACTCCGGCTGGTCGCCGAGGATCACGGCATTCGGGCCGAATCGGGCCAGCTGGGTCATCGCGGTCACGATCAGGTCGTGCTCGAACTGTCGGCGTCGGCCGCCGTCGAGGGAGCCGGTGACGAGGTAGCGGCGCACCAGGTCGAACGGCGCCATCCAGCGGCCGATCCGGATCCGCGCCCCCTCGCGCAGGCTCTCAAGGTAGTCATCGTCGCCGACGGGATGCTGCTCGTGCTCGGCAACGTGGCGGGGAAGGTCAAGGCGCAGGCCGGCGTGGACCTGGCTCGCGAACCGCCCGTCGTCGTCGGACGAGCGGTAGCAGACCGGGCAGGACGGCAACTCGACGTGGGACGGCGGTTCGGTGCCGAACGGGAGGCCACAACGGCCACAGAAGGTGCTCGATGCGGAGCGCGCGGGCGTGCCGCACGAAAGGCACGCGGTCTGGATGGTCACTGGCACCTCGGAAATCGACGCGGGCAGGCCGTCGATGTCCCGATGATCGTTTGTGGTCGGCGGCGCGACCATCCCCCGAGCGGCGGATGGCGGTGGGACTTTGGTCGCGGTTCAGCCCATGGCGTGATTGAACTGGCCCCAGATCCGCTCGGGGTGCCAGGCCAGCGGTTCGCCGCGGATGAGACGCGGCGCGGACCAGACCGGCTCGAGGCCGATGGCCGCCAGGCGTGCCAGCCGAGCGTCGTCGCCGGCGGGCGGCGTGACGATTCCGACGCGCACCCGACCGGCGGGACCGCTGGCGAGCCGGCGCGCGTGGAGGATCACCTTCGCGGCCGCGTCGTCCGGTGCGATCGTCGCGCCGCCACCCCACGGCGCCCGGATTCGTG
>SCTE01000316.1 GCA_004298915.1 Chloroflexota bacterium
TACCCGCCCGGCCTCGGAAAGGCTGATCCAGTCGATGTTCCGGGACGCCGATCGTGCCATGAAATCTACCCAAATCTACGTTAATAGGAGATATCTGACACAGAGTACCACGTGTGCTCGCCCGGGGACCGCCCTTTTCCTTCGAGTTCGGCGACTGGAGGCGCTGACCGCGTCTCAGGTCGGGTCGGCTGATGACTCGCGCGAGAGCGTCGGCTTCGCGAGCCCGTCGATGACCGCGACGTTCGGCAGGGTGAGGAGAATCGAGGGTGTGGCAATGACCTTCCAGGAACGGCTCCCGCCCCCGAGCACGATCCGCGGTCGCCGCATGACGGCCGCGTCGACGAGGACGCGCAGGTGGTCCGGCAGGCCGAACACGGTCACGCCACCGATCTCGTGGCCGGTGATCGAGCGCGTCTCCTCGGCGGGCGCGAATGAGGCCTTGCGCGTACCCAGCTGCTCGCGGACGGTCCGATTCACGTCGAGCCGATGTGTCGCCAGGACCACGCAGGCGGCAAAGACCGGCGGGCTGGACTTGCCGATCACGACGATCGTGTTGGCGCTGTCCTCGAGCGCGAACCCGTAGGCCGCACAGAACGCGGCGGTGTCGGCGAGGGCCGGGTCGCAGGCGAAGAGCTCGTACGGCCCACGGCCCGCGAGGGCCACCTCGAGACCAGCTCGTTCCTGATCGACGGTCATGGCCGGGAAACGGTAGCGGACGCACAGCGACCGTGCGTGGACGCGATGACGCGGCCATCATTGGCGCTGGGCGAGCGGCGCACGTGACACCGACGGAGGTACGGATGACGGAACCGACAGACCTCAAGGGCATCGGCCAGATCCTGGTCCCGGTGAGCGACATCGACCGGGCCGTTGCGTTCTATGAGGGCATCCTCGGCCTGCCGGTCCAGATGCGGTTCCCGGGCATCGCGTTCATGGACGCGGGCGGGATTCGGCTCTACCTCGCGGTCGTCCCCGAGGCCGATTTACAGGGTCGGGCCACGATCTACTTCTGGGTGGATGACGTAACGGCCACGTTCGAGCGGCTCGTCGCGCGCGGCGCGATGGCGAGACAGCAACCGCACATCCCCTATCCGGCGCCCGACTATGACCTCTGGATGGCCTTCGTGACCGACCCGGACGGCAACCACATCGGGATCATGCGAGAGGCGCCGAAGGGACTCGAGGCCGGTTGACCGATGACAATCCCGCCATGGGGCGTCCCGTCTGAGCCGGACCTTCGGCGTCCCCCGGGCGGTACGAAACGCTGTGGCGTCGGGGCCGGATCTGCCATAGGCTGTTGAAACCTTCGAACGACAATATCCCTCAGAAAGATCAGACGGACACCATGTCTCTGCAGCCGGGGCCTGCGAATCGGAGCTCCTCGGACGGAAGGAAGGGTCGAATGAGACGACACGCATCGCGAGCGGCGGCGCTCTTGATCACGTCACTGCTGCTCGGACTGGTCGCCTTTCCTGCGGCAACACTCGCCCAGACGAATGGGCCAATCGCCCAGACGGGTGGCATGACGGCGGTCCTTCCGCTGTTCGGAACCCCGGGGCTGACCGTTGCGGTCACGCTCGATGCGGTCGGAAACATCTCGAACGTGGCGCTGACGCCGACCGGCGTCGTGACCCAGACCTCCGCCGATCCGACCATCGTGAAGTTCGCCAACACGGACGGGACGACGAAGGTCGCGGTCCGGGCGAAGGGCGACCGGATGTCGATCAGCGCCAAGTCGGGATCGCTGGCGGACTTCATTGGCACCGGTACCTGGTCCGCGAACGTGTTCGGGACCGGGATCTCGTCCGTCGAGTACACGATCGGGGACGACGGATCCGGCAAGCCCACACTGGTCATCGGGACACCGTCCGCGGTGGCCG
>SCTE01000033.1 GCA_004298915.1 Chloroflexota bacterium
CGATCGAACCGGCGCGCCACCCCCGTACTTGACGGCGTTGTCGAGGATCGCCCAGAGGACCTGGTCGAGCTGGTCCGGGTCGGCGAGCGCCAGCCAGCCAGCCGCCTGGTCATCGAGCTCGAACGGAACGTCCGCGACGCCGAGGGCTTCCCATGCCCGCCGAACGCGCGGCCCAAGCGCCACGACCTCGACCCTCGGCTTGAGCGTGCCGGCTTCCAGGCGCGAGACCGTCAGCAGCTGCCGGACCATCCGCGACAGCCGTTCCGACTGTTCCGTGATGATCGCGAGACGCCGATCCGGGCGCTCCTCCTGGAGTTGCTCCGCATAGGCCCGAATGCTCGTCAGCGGCGTCTGGAGGTTGTGGCTGATCCCGCGCAGGAAGTCGTCCTTCGCGGCGTCCAGCGCCACGAGCCGCGCGGTCTGTTCCTGGACCTGGCCGAAGAGCTGGGCATTCCGGATCGCGACGGCGACCTCGCTGGCGTACAGCTCGAGGAGGTCCTGGTCGGCCCGGTCCCACGACCGGGTCGCCGGCAGATGGCCCACGAGGACGCCGACCCGCTCGTCGGGCAGCGCCAGGACCGCCCGGATCTGCCTCGTCTCCCCGGGCACGACTTCCCTCGTCGGAACCGAGGTCGGGTCGCCCAGATGGATGACCGCGTCGATCATCGAAAACGCCGATCGCGCACTCGAGGCCGCATGCGCCACGAGACGTTCGAGGTCATCGCGGGGCGAGGTCTCCCCGATCGCGAGCAGGATCCGACCCAGTTCGGCGTTCCGGCGCCCGAGATCCGCGGCCAGTCGATTGTGGCTCTCGACGAGGGCCGCGAGCTCGTCCTCGCCGGCGACTTCGACCCTGACCGACAGGTCCCCGGCTGACACGCGCTCGACAGCGCGAGCAATCGCGCGCATCGGCTTGGTCAGGTTGTTCGACAGGACGTAGGCAAAGAGCACCGCGACGATGATCGCGGCAGCCAGCGAGAAGAGGACAAGCCCACTGAGGGTCGAGTCGACGCCGCCAGATCGAACAAGTTCGGCCGTCAGGAGCATCAGCCCGAACCCTGCCAAGGGAACGACCGCGACAGCGAGGAGGCCGCCGGTCAGCCGGGCCCGAAACGAGTAGCGCGGCCCGATCCGCTGCAGGTCCGGATCGACCTGTCGCTCGGTCGGCCGGTCCATCACGCCCCGGCCCCGCCCTCGATGTCGGCGGCTGCCCGTTGCGGCTCGACCTGGACGAGCCGGTACCCGATGCCTCGGACGGTGACCAGGTGGATCGGTCGATTGGGATCGGGCTCGATCTTCTGGCGGAGCCGGCGCATGGTCACCCAGACGTAGGACGGATCCGCGTTCTCGGTGTCGGTCCAGCCGCGGTCCAGGAGGGTTTCGGTCGTGACCGTCTGCCCGAGGTTCGCGGCCATCGCGTACAGCAGTCGCGACTCCGTCGGCGTGAGCTGCACGGCCTCACCGCGGACGGTCGCGGTTCGTCGATGGAGCTCCAGGGTCAGGTCCGGGCCGAGGACCAGCTCGCGTCGCGGGACCTTGTCGCCGAGCCGCCGCAGCACGCGAATCACCCTCGCCCGCAGCTCGGGGTAGTGATACGGCTTGGTGACGTAGTCCTCGGCGACCTCATCGAGGAGATCGGCCTTGCTGTCGGCCGTCTCGATCGCCGACAGGACGATGATCGGCAGGTCGGCCTGCGCCTTGACCTCGCGCGCGAGCGTCAGCCCATCCATGCGCGGCATCATCATGTCCACGATCAGGAGATCCGGCCAGCCGCTCCGAAGTCGCCGCAGCGCCTCCTCGCCGTCGCGGGCCGTCTGGATCTCGAACCCGTCGGCACGGAGCTGGTCCGCGAGCAGGACGAGCAGGTTGGGATCGTCGTCGACGAGCAGGATCCGGGGCGATCCACCGTCGCTCCATCGGCCGCCGGTCATCATGGCTCGAGTATAGGCGGACGATCGCCGTGTTCTGGGCATCGGTGTCGGGCGCCTTACCGTCCCGCCGCTGACTCGCCCGGCGGTGATCGACGCCACTCATCAAATTCATGGGATGTGCGCTCCACCACCCGGCAGATTCGACTGGACTGCTGCACCGTCGCGCTCATTTGACGCAGAACTGATGAGCCAGGTCGATCAGCGGGCGAGTCGTGGAAGGCGCAAGCGTCCCCCTGCCCGGCGCTCGCCTCTGAGGCCGACAGGCGGGCCACCCGCCGTCCGCAGCTACTCTCGGCACCGCCAATGATCGCCTGGCCACGGCCCGGCAATCCCCACGTGAGCGTTTCGCGGTAGAAGAACCCATGCGCGATCAAGGTCACTCGGTCGTCGCGGTCGGTTCCATCGTGCGAAGGATTCGAACCACGATCGGCTGGTCGCAGCGGGAGCTCGGGCGACGCGCCGCGATATCCCAGTCGATGGTGTGCCTGGTCGAGCGTGGCGGCCTTCGCG
>SCTE01000317.1 GCA_004298915.1 Chloroflexota bacterium
CCCCGGGGTCATCGAGGCGGACGTGGACAGCATCATCGGGATCCCCGCGGCCGAGGCGGCCCGCGCCATCGCGCCCTCGGCGTCCGGATGCGCCATGGCCTGGGCGGCCATGGGCGCGATCGCAACCGGGAGCGTGCTTGGCGCTCCCAGGAATGCGCCGGCCACGTCGACCGACCGGATGTCGGTGAGGACGCGGGGAAGGAAGCGGGACGCCCGCCAGGCGGCATCGTTCTCGGCGAGGGTGATCTCGTCCCAGGAGCCACCGCCGACGTAGTCGAAGTTCGGGCCGGTCATGCGCGCCCGGGCGAGGGCCTCGAACTCGTGCAGGTTGACGATCGCGGCGAGCTCCGCCGAACCCAGGCGTGGCGCCATCAGCCGATCAGGTCCAGGCCGGCGAGCGACGCCAGCACGGTCTTCCGCCCCACCTGCGGGTCGCGAAAGGCCACGGTGACCTCCTCGTCGGTGCGGGTCAGCTTCGAGGTGACGACAATACCGTCGCCCCATCGGGCATGCCGGATCCGGTCGCCGTCTCGATAGCGCCGCTCGCCCGGGATCACCGGGCGGGGCTCGCGGACGGGAGCCGCCTCGGGTCGCCCGAAGGCCCGTCCCCCGGAGCCATCGACGGGCGATTCGTCGACGTTGTCGGCGTCATCCCAGGCCTGCATCCGGCTGCCGAACGTGCCGGACTTCGCGCCGCCGGCGAACGCCTCGCGCTTCGCGGCAAGATCGCGCGTCGGCCGGAAGGCCTCGCCGGGCCGCGGGCCGCCCGGTCGGCCGCTGCCTTCGCGGAACGCACCGCCACCGCCGCGGATCGGTGTCCCGAACCGCGTCGCCCGGCGCCCGAAGACCATGCCGAGGTCGTCCGTGGCGTCGGCATCGGCGTCGGTCGCGCCGCGGGTCAGGCGAGGACCGGACATCAGGTCGGCCGGGATCTCCATGAGGAACCGCGACGGCTCGGCCATCCAGCCGCCGGGTCCGCGCCGCGTGGCGCGTTGCCAGGCATGGGACAGGTAGAGCCGCTGCTTGGCCCGGGTCATCCCGACATATGCGAGCCGACGCTCCTCCTCCATCCCCGCGGGGTTCGGGTTGAACCCGGATTCGGCCTCGATCGCCCGGCTCGTCGGGAACAGGCCCTCCTCCATGCCGGCGATGAACACGACCGGAAACTCGAGGCCCTTGGCGGCATGCATCGTGATCAGCGACAGCTTGTCCGCGTCGGCTTCGTATGAATCCTGGTCGGCGACGAGCGCGGTCTCCTCGAGCAATCGATCGAGGGCATCGTCGGGCGAGAGGTCGTCATAGCGGGTCGTGACCTCGCGCAGCTCGAGGAGGTTCGCCCAGCGCTCCTCGCCCTCCTCGGTTCCGTCCGCGAGCATCGCGCGATAGCCGGACCGCTCGAGGACCTCGTCCACCAGCTCGGGCAGGGCGAGCGATCCGACCCGGGTGCGGAGCCGGCGGATCAGGCCAACGAAGTCGCTGATGCTCGTCCGGGCCCGCGCGGCCAGCTCGGGCACGCCGCCTTCGGCGGCAAGCTCGAGGGCCATCCAGTAGGGCAGGTTCTCGCGAGCGGCCGCGGCCCGGATCACCTCGATGGTCTTGTCTCCGATCGACCGGGCCGGCACGTTGATGACGCGCTCGAAACTCACCGAATCGGCATCCGATCGAAGGATCCGGAGGTACGCCAGCGCGTCCTTGACCTCCTTGCGGGCGTAGAACCGCGTGCCGCCGACGACCTGGTAGCTGATCCCGTACCGGAGGCACGATTCCTCGATGGCGCGGGACTGGGCATTGGTCCGGTACAGGACCGCGATGTCGCGAAGGTGGAACGTGCCGGCGGCATCATCGGCGCGGCGGGTCAGGGCGGAACCGCGGCCACCCGACAGTTCCTCGACGCGCCGGGCGATCCACTCGGCCTCCTCCTCCTCGTTGTAGGCCTCGAACCGGTCGATCAGATGCCCGCGATCGTTCTTCGTCCAGAGCTTCTTGTCGGTCCGAGCCTCGTTCTTCGAGACCACCGCGTGAGCGGCGTCGAGGATGAGCTGGGTCGAGCGGTAGTTCTGCTCGAGCTTGACGACCGTTGCATCGGGCCAGTCGCGCTCGAAGTCGAGGATGTTGCGGATGTCCGCCCCCCGCCAGCCGTAGATCGACTGGTCGTCGTCCCCGACGACGGCCAGGTTGTGGTGGCCCGAGGCGAGGGCCTTGATCCACAGGTATTGCGGCCGGTTCGTGTCCTGATACTCGTCCACGTGGAGGTAGCGCCAGCGCTCCTGGTACTTCCTGAGGGTCGCGGGCGACTCGTCCAGCAGCCGGACGCCCTCGAGCAGGAGGTCATCGAAGTCGAGCGCGTTCGAGCGCTTGAGCGCGTCCCGGTACTTCCGCGCGAGCCGGGCCACCTCGACCAGCGCGCCCGTGGCGATGCGCATCGGGGGGATCTCCGTCGGGTCGACCATGTTGTTCTTCGAGCGGCTGATCGCGCCGAGGATCGCCTGCGGCCGGGTCTCGCCCTTGGCCTCCATGCCCTCCTCGCGCAGGATCTGCTTCATAAGCTGGACCTGGTCGTCCGTGTCGTAGATCAGGAAGCGCCGATCGAGGCCGATCGCCTCGCCCTCGCGACGGAGCAGTCGGGCGCACAGCGCGTGAAACGTGCCCGCCTCGACCTCCTTGCCGGACTCCCCGACCAGACGGACGATCCGCTCGCGGAGCTCGGAGGCGGCCCGGTTCGTGAAGGTGACGGCCAGGATCCGCCAGGGCGGGACGCCCTTCACCCCGATCAGGTACGCGACCCGATGGGCGAGGACGCGGGTCTTGCCGGACCCGGCGCCGGCGAGGATCAGGACCGGGCCGTCGGTGGTCGTCACCGCCCGTGCCTGCTCCGGGTTCAGGCGCTCGACGATCTCTCGCTCGCGCGACGCGATCGCCTCGGCCCGGCGCCGCTCGGCCTCGGGATCCGCGGGTGCCGCCGGGTCCTGCGGCCCCACCGAATCGTGGGCTTCGCGGAGCCATGCGGGCTCGGACGGCGCCTCGACATCGTGAACCTCGCCGAACATCGTCCCGGCCCCAACGTCGAGCGCGGCACCGCTTTCATCGGGCGTCGCGGACCGACGCCGCGACGGTCCGTTCGGGTTGGTGGGGCTCACCGGGCCATTGTAGGTCGGCACCGTTGACCGGGAATCAAACGACCCGCCCTGCACGGCTGGGCGGGTCGTCCGGGATCGACGGCTTCAGTCCTATTCGACCTGGTCGGCGGGCGGCGCCTCGATCGTGACCGCCTTGTCCCAGTTGGTCATCGTGATCGTCAACTTGACTTCCCCGAGGGTATCCGCCGAAACGGTCACGGTTGCTGAGGCCGGATAAAGCGTGTCCTTCTCAACGAGGATCGTGACCATGATGCTCGCGCCCTGCAGG
>SCTE01000318.1 GCA_004298915.1 Chloroflexota bacterium
CCGAATCCGAGTCCCATGGCTCGTGACGATACCAGCGCGGCTCGGGCCGGGGCTGGTGGTCCGGCACTATCGCCGAGCGCATGCCGAGCCCGCTGGCCCGGGGGCGACCGCTACGGCGCCGGGTGGTCCATGAGCGGCCGGACTTCGATCGGGGTGTCGATGGCGTCGGTGACCTTCTGGGCCCAGGCGAGGGCGGTCTCGAGGTCGGGCGCCTCGATGAGATAGAACCCGCCGAGGTGTTCCTTCGTCTCGGCGTACGGTCCGTCGGTCGTCTTGCCCATCCGGCGGCGCGGCTGGACGACCTTGGCCAGCGCCGGCTCGAGCAGGCGTCCGCTGAACAGCAGCGCGTTCTCGGCACGCATCTCGGCTTCGATCCCCGCGATCATGGCAAAGCCGGCCTGCATCTCCTCGGGCGTCATCGGTTCGTGGGGCTCGTCCGACGTGTGGACCGCCAGCATGTACTGCGACATCGAGTCTCTCCTCGTTCCTATGGACGACCAGCATGACCGTCCTGACCCCACGACGAGCGGCTATCACCGGACTCGACTATTTCGCGGGTTGATGGCCGCCTGGGGCTCGGGCGCGCCGGTCCCGCTCGCAGGACGGCACCCGCCGCGAGGCCGGAGCCAGCCGCGAGGCGCGCGACCCATGACAATCGTCCCGGGGCGGAGCCCGAAGGTGAGGGGGATGTACGCGCACCCCACCCTGTACGATGAAGCGACCGTGATCCTGACGAGGCCGCGCCCGACGCCGTTCGGCCGCCGTATCGGCCCGCTTCTCGCCGTCGGGTTCGCGCTGTCCCTCTTCCCGCTGGCCGGGCGTGCCGCGGCCGCGGACGCCCCGACACTCATCCGGTACGCCGGTGCCGATCGCTATGCAACCGCGGCCGCGATCTCCGCCGCCGAGTTCGGGCCGGGCGTCGCGACGGTCTACGTGGCCACGGGGCTCGACTTCCCCGACGCACTCGCCGGCGCGGCTGCGGCGGCGGCCGACAGCGCCCCGACGCTCCTCGTGACGGCAACCACGATCCCGGACGCCACGCGGCAGGAGCTCGTTCGCCTCAAGCCGAGGCGAATCGTCGTCCTCGGCGGGCCCGGCGTCGTCTCGAGCGCGGTCGCGACCGCCCTCCGGCCGTACGCGTCCGCCTACGTCACGCGGATCGCCGGCACAGACCGGTACGCGACCGCGGCCGCGATCTCGGCGGCCACGTTCCCCGCGGGCGTGCCCGTCGCCTACGTCGCAACGGGGGCCAACTTCCCGGACGCGCTCGGTGGCGCGGCTGCCGCCGGCCAGCAGGGTGCGCCGGTGCTGCTCGTCGGCGACGCGGTCCCGGAATCGGTGGCGACCGAGCTTCGCCGCCTGTCACCGGGCAGGATCGTGATCCTCGGGGGCCGGGCGGTCGTCTCCTCGGCGGTCGAGGCGGCCCTCGATGCCTTCACGGCCGGGCCCGTCACGCGGATCGCCGGGGTCGACCGCTACGACACCTCGGTTGCGATCTCGAAGGCAACCTACGCGTCGGCATCCACGGTCTACCTGGCGACCGGTGCGAACTTCCCCGATGCCCTGGCCGGGGCCCCGCTCGGGGGTCCCCTGCTCCTGACTCCGGGCGACTACCTCCTGCCGGCCGTCCGGACCGAGATCATTCGGCTGGGCGTCCAGCGGGTCATCGTCCTCGGCTCGACCGGCGCGATCCGCGAGTCAACGGCCCACGACGCCGCGGGCATTCCCTATGCGGACCCCGACGGTCGGTGGATCGGGAACCTGTACGACGGCCGGGCGGTCCGCTACCAGCAACCCGACCCCTACGCGTGCACGGCAACGGCCGCCCTGATGATGCTGAACATGGCCGCGTTCCTCGACCCCGGCGGGGCCCCCGGGTTCACCTGGAGCCCGACGACGTCGTTCGATACGCAGACGAACATCCTGGCCTGGGAGCGCGGCCACATGACGGAGCCAACGGCCGGTACGGTCGGGTCGGATCCACACGGCTGGCGGAACGCCCTCAACTACTTCGGCTGGGGAGCCATCGAGGCCGACGTGTACCGCGACCTCGCGTTCGACGACTTCGACACCGCGGTCCGGCAGGCGATCGTGAGCGCTGCCCAGTTCGGCAAGCCGACGGGGCTCCTCATGCTCTACGGGGTCCACGCCGCGGTTCTCCACGGGTGGGACGTGACCGGCGACGATCCGCGGACGGGATCGATGAACTTCACGATCAACGGCATCTACCTGACCGATCCATGGTCGACCACCGCCCACAGAAACTACTTCGTGTCGCGGGCCAGCCTCGTCGGTGGCACGACATGGGTGCGATTCGGTCGATACCTCGAGACGGATTCCACGATCCCCGACCCCATCGATGGCCAGGTCGGGCGCGACGAATGGCTCAACCGCTACGTGATCGTCGCCGCCGTGCGCTGATCGACCCGGCGCGCTGGGTTCGACGGACCCGGACGGCGCGCGCTTGACATCACGCTCGTACAACCGTATGGTTGTACCAATGAGTACCGTCTTCGATGCCGACCGTGCCTTCGCCGCCCTTGCCGATGCCACGCGCCGTGACATCGTCCTACGGGCCATGACCGGCGCGGAAGGCGTTGCCGAGATCGCGGGCCACTACCCGATGAGCTTCGCAGCCGTCCAGAAGCACATCGCTGTCCTCGAGCGGGCGGGCCTGGTGACCAAGCAGCGCGCGGGTCGTCGCAAGGTGGTCCAGACAAACGTGGAATCCCTTCGCCAGGCCCGTGGCCTGCTCGACGAGTACGAAGCCCTGTGGCGTGCCCGGATCGCGGGCATGACCGTCACCGCCGTGCACAAGGACCCTGACGCCCTGACCATGACCCTCACGGCGGAATTCGATGCCTCGCCCGAACGGGTCTGGGACCTGTGGGCCGATCCGCGCAAGCTCGAGCGGTGGTGGGGTCCGCCGGTCTATCCCGCGACCTTCACGTTCCACGATCTTCGACCCGGCGGCCGGGCGGAGTACCACATGACCGGACCGACCGGCGATCAACCGCATGGGCTGTGGGAGATCGTCGAGACCGATCCCCCGCGCCTCCTCGTCTTCGTCGACCGGTTCGCCAACGCCGACGGGACACCGGATCACTCGATTCCCGGATTTGAATGCCGCGTGACCATCGAGTCGAGTGCCGACGGCCGCACGCGGATGCTCATCGACAATCGCTTCCCGAGCGCCGAGGGCATGGCGAAACTGCTCGAGATGGGGATGGAGGAGGGTCTCACCGAGGCCGCCGGCCAGATCGACGCGATCCTCGCGGAAGGAGTCCCGGCGTGACCACGACCACCGACATCGCGACGCACACGCTCGAGGTGCCGGGTGCGGTCCTCACCTACGACGTGCGACCCGGACCGGACACCGCCACGGCCCCGACCCTGGTCATGATCGGCTCGCCGATGGGTGCCGGCGGATTCGGCACGCTCGCCGGCCACTTCGCCGATCGGACGGTCGTGACCTACGACCCGCGCGGGGTCGAGCGGAGCACGAAGGCCGATCCATCGAGCCCCTCGACGCCCGAGGACCATGCCGCCGACATCAGCCGGGTCGTCGCAGCGCTCGGCGCGGGACCCGTGGACCTGTTCGCGAGCAGCGGCGGAGCGATCAACGCCCTCGCCCTCGTCGCGCGTCACCCGGACCAGGTGCGAACGCTCGTGGCCCATGAGCCGCCCCTGGCCGCGATCCTGCCCGACCGCGAGTTCGCCCTCGCGGCCTCGCGGGCCATCCACGAGGCCTACATGCGCGACGGCTTCGGCGCCGGCATGGCGCGGTTCATCTCGATCGTCAGCCACGACGGACCCATCGATGCGGCCTACCTCGATCGGCCGGCGCCAGATCCGGCAATGTTCGGGCTCCCGTCGG
>SCTE01000319.1 GCA_004298915.1 Chloroflexota bacterium
TGCTCCTCGTCACCCCGACCGCGATCCCGTCGGTCGTGGCCACCGAGCTCAGTCGCCTCCACCCGGCCCGGATCGTGATCCTCGGCGGGACCGGGGCCGTGGCGAGCTCGGTCCAGGCGGTCATCGACGGCATGACCGCGCTGTGACCACGCCACCGCCTCGCGGGAAGGCGAGCTCATCCCCGGCGGCGTCGATCGCCGCAGGCCCATCGAAAGGAACGGACAACACATGCCCAGCGCACCGGCTAGACTCTCGCGGATGACAACGCCGGGGGACGTTCAGGAAGGCCACCACGACGCCGAACTCGGCGCCGGGACCTGGGTCGTCCTGCCGACCTACCAGGAGTCCGAGAACCTGCCCGGGATTGCCGCCGCGATCCTCGCCAGCCTCCCGGCCGCGACGCTCCTGGTCGTCGACGACAACTCCCCGGACGGGACCGGCGAGATCGCCGATGCCATGGCGAAGGACGACCCGCGGGTCAAGGTCCGGCATCGGCCCGGCAAGCAGGGCCTGGGACGCGCGTATCTCGATGGATTCCGTGTCGCCCTCGACGGCGGGGCGCGCACGATCGTCCAGATGGACGCTGACTGGTCACACGATCCGGCATCGCTCCCGGCGCTCGTGGCACCGATCTCGGAGGGCGGGGCGGATCTCGTCATCGGCAGTCGGTACACGAAGGGCGGCAAGGTCCTCGACTGGGGCCTCGGGCGCCGGATCATCTCGCGCGGTGGCAGCCTCTTCGCACGGATCGTCCTCGGGCTGCGGCCGAACGACCTGACGGGCGGGTTCAAGGCGTGGCGTGCGACGACCCTCGGAGGCCTGCCCCTCGATGGCATCCACGCCGGCGGCTACGTCTTCCAGATCGAGATGACCCACCGGGCGTCGCGCGCCGGAGCGCGGATCGTCGAGACGCCGATCACGTTCAAGGATCGACTGGTCGGCCAGTCCAAGATGTCCCGCCGGATCATCGTCGAGGCGCTGCTCGTCGTGGTTCGCCTTCGAGCCGAGGAGATCGCGGGGCGGTTCCGCCGATCCGAGGACACCCGCCCGGCATAGGGCATTCGGGGCGGCCCGGTCGGGCGGCGCACCTCTGAGGGACCGCCGCAGCGGGCCGGGTTTGGCGAGCACGCGGCGCCCCGAAATCACGATCAGCGAATGTCGAGTCCCGTCTGCGACACGACGCCTTCGACGACCTTGTAGTCGTATGACAGGGCGATGACCTGGACGAAGGTCTGGCCCGCCGCCAGGGTCACGGGCTGATCATCGGGACCGAACAGCAGCGTGGGAGCCGTTTGCGATGCCTTCTTCCACGTTCCGTGGATCACCCGTCCACCGGTCGAGATGATGGCCTCGCCC
This sequence comes from Chloroflexota bacterium, assembly GCA_004298915.1. GTDB lineage: Bacteria > Chloroflexota > Limnocylindria > Limnocylindrales > CSP1-4 > UBA5189. Next base: position 1,357 of record SCTE01000319.1, read on the forward strand.
TTGCCGACGTTGCCGGCCTCGAGCCGATGCTTGTTCGGGTGGCCGTCGTTGAGGGCTCCGAAGCGCATCCTCAGGATCACGACGTTGGTCGGCGCAACGGGCTGCTGGTCGGCGTTGTCGATCTGCTGGGTCGTGGACTTGTCGATGAACCGCCGATACCGGTTGGTCACGGGGTCGTACCGGTAGGTGATCGTCTCGTACGGGTACCTGATCACGATCGTTGTCCCGATCGGCCGCGCGTCGGCCTCGAGTTCGGGCCCGAATCGCCAGACGGGTGACTGAGCCTCGTCCTTGACGCCCACCGCGGCGGCCATCTTGACCAGGTTCGGGGCATCGGTGTAGACGTTGTGCGGGGCAGCCCGGAACTTGACCCGCTGCATGAGCGATCCGTCGAATCGAAACCCGTCGGCGTTGTACACCCATTGCCCGTGGCCCTTGGCCCGAAGCGTCGACAGCGCCTCGGGCGAGCCACCGACGTGGGCGTACATCGCGCGCCACTCGGCTGCCCATTCGACGAAGTACTGGCGTGCGCTCCGGATCGGCCCGACGCTCGCCGGCAGGGTGTCCTGGAAGATCATCAGGTAACGCGGGATGCCACCCTCGGCCGGCGCCTGCCAGACCTGGGCCGCGGCGTTGAACCCGGACTGGGGCCGGGCATCCTTCTGGTCGTCGATCATGATCGCGATGGGCCGCCGAAGGGCGGCGTCCTCGGTCACGAGGAGCCCGGTCAGGGGCGCCGGGACGAGGACGGGCGTGGGCGCGGGTGTCGGCGACGGGCTCGGCGTCGGCGACGGGCTCGGCGTCGGCACCTCGGTCGGCGTCCCGCTGGGGACCACGGCAACGGCCGATGCGGCGGGCTTCGATGGAGAGGGCGTGGCCGCCCGGCCAGCCATCGAGGCAAGCAGGGAACCGCCGCCGACACCGACGAGCAGGGCGATGGCGACGGCCGCACCGAGGACCACGGCGTTCACGCCGCCGGCGCTCGTGCTGGACCCGGGAATCTTCACCCACACCTCGCTGGACGGCCCCTCTGCCGCGCCGGGCGCAGAATAGCGGAGCGTGCCGATCCCGACCACCAACGAGGTTCCGTCATGACCCAGGACGACGCCAAGGACTCCAGGCCAGCTCAAGGCAGGCCACGAGCCGCCAAGCCGGCCGCCGCGAAACCGGCCGCCGCGAAGCCGGGGGCAACGAAACGGGCGGCGCCGAAGCGTGTCGCGACGAAGGCACCGACCGCAACCCGGTCGGCGGCGCCCGACAGCCTGCCGGTGGAGCGATCCGCGGCGAAGCCGCGTGCCGCATCGGCGAGGAAGGCAGCGCCGCCGACCCTGGTCCCGGTCGCGGTCATGGCCCAGCCCGACATCGACGAGGACGGCGCCTGGATCGAGGCGGATGCGGTCGAGGTGCACCAGGGCGCGATCGGTCGCGTCGACGCCACCGACGTCGCGGTCACCCAGGGGGCCGTCGGGGCCGCGAGGGCCGACCGTGTCTCGGTCGAGATGGGCGCGCTCGGGGCGGCCCTCGGCGGCGAGGTCAGCGTGTCCCAGGGCGCGGTCGGGACGGTGATCGCCCAGCACGCGCGCGTGGAGCAGGCCGTGGTTCGCACGCTGATCGCCCAGGACGTGGCGATCCATCGTCCGAGCGCCGTCATCTTCCTGCTGGCGCAGCGGGTCACGGGCGAGGTCAAGGTGCTGCTCGACTGGCGTGGCGCACTCGCCTTCGGCGCGGCCTTCGGCGCGGTCGCGGGCCTCCTCAGGCGTGCTCGACGGGGTCGCTGAGCGTGGGCTCGGCTATACTCGGGGGCCCTCGTCCAGGTGTCCTGCCGAACGAGGCCACGATGTCGCGCCGCCCATGCGTGCGGCTTCAGCACCGCACCAGGAGCTTGGCGAAGACCGGTGATTGATTCGACCGCCCGCGTGCATCCGAGCGCCGATCTCGAGGCCGACGTGAACGTCGGATCGGGCACGAGCATCTGGCATCGCGCCCAGATCCGGACCGGCGCGCGGATCGGGAGCGACTGCGTCATCGGGCGGGATGTCTTCGTTGACGAGGGCGTCGAGATCGGGAGCATGGTCAAGATCCAGAACGGCGCGCTCGTCTACCACGGCGTGACCGTCGAGGACGGCGTGTTCATCGGCCCGGGCGCCATCCTCACCAACGATCGGTACCCTCGGGCCATCACCTCGACCGGCGATCTCGCGCGGGCCGACGATTGGGAGGTCAGCCCCATCCTCCTCCGGCACGGCTGTTCGATCGGCGCCGGTGCCGTGGTCGTTGCCGGGACGGAGGTCGGAACGTTCGCTACGGTCGGGGCAGGTGCGATCGTCACCCGTGACGTGCCGGCCCACGCGCTGGTCGTCGGCAGCCCGGCTCGACGGATCGGCTGGGTGTGCGCCTGTGGCGCACGCCTCCAGGATTCGGGCGGCGCCGATGCCGCCGCCAAGCGTCCCCAGTATGCAACCCACCCGGAGCTCCACTGCCCCTCGTGCGGCCGAATCTACGTTCCGGATGCCGAAGCCATCGTCGAGGTCCCTCGACCCAGAGAAGGAATGCCAGCATGATCCCGATCGCCCGTCCCGACCTCGGCCAGGAGGAAATCGACGCCGTCGCCGACGTGATCCGGTCCGGGATCATCGCCCAGGGCCCGCGGGTCAAGGAGCTCGAGGCGGCCTGGTCGCAGTACTGCGGCGTCAAGCACACGATCGCGGTCGCCAACGGCACGCTCGGGCTGATGGCGATCTTCGACCAGCTCGGCATCGTCGCCGGGGACGAGGTGATCACCGTCGCCCACACCTTCGCGGCGACGGCGAACGCGATCCTGTCCACGGGCGCCGTGCCGGTCTTCGTCGACATCGAACCGGACACGTACCTCATCAACGCCCGGCTCATCGAGGCGGCCATCACGCCGCGCACCAGGGCGATCGTGCCGGTCCACCTGTTCGGACTCGTGGCGGACATGGACATGATCATGGCGATCGCCGATCGCCACGGGCTGGCGGTCGTGGAGGATGCCTGCCAGGCGCACGGGGCCATGTACCGCGGACGTCGAGCCGGGAGCTTCGGCCACGGGGCCTTCAGCCTGTATGCGACCAAGAACATGACGACGGCCGAGGGCGGCTTCGTCACGACCGACGATGACGCGCTCGCCGATCGGATCCGCCTCTACCGTAACCAGGGCATGCGCTCGCGCTACCAGTTCGAGATGCTCGGCTACAACTATCGGATGACCGATCTCAACGCCGCGATCGGGCTCGTCCAGCTCGACAAGCTCGAACGCAACACGGCCCGTCGCCAGGCGATCGCCGCGGCCTACGACGAGGGCTTTGCCGACCTGCCGATCCGGACGCCGGCCGTGCCCGACGGGCGGACGCACGTCTACCACCAGTACACGATCGAGGTCGGCCCGGATCGGGACGCCATCATCGAGGCGATCAAGGCCGGTGGGGTGGGTGCCGACATCTACTACCCCATCCCGGTCCACCGGCAGTCCTACATCCAGGAGCGAGGCCTGCACGCCGAACTGCCGGTCACCGATGCCGCGGCGGCGCGAACGGTCGCCCTGCCGATGTACCCGGGCATGACCGCCGAGGATCGGGCGACCGTGATCGAGGTCGTTCGGCGAGCCGTGCTTGACAGAGCCGGGGTGGGCGCCTCGGCATGACGGCGTTCTGGCACCCGACCGGCGATCGCGACGTGCGCGTCGGGCTCGTCGGCCTCGGCTCGATGGGCAGGAACCACCTCCGCGTGATCGCCTCGCGCGACGGCGCCCGGCTCGCGGCCGTCGCGGACCCGTTCGCGGAAGCGCTCGACGCGGCGGTCGCGCAGACCGGTGCCGCCGGCTTCGCGGAGCCGATGGCGATGATCAGCGAAGCGGAGCTCGACGCGGTCGTCATCGCCGCCCCGACGACCGCCCACCTGCCCCTCGCGCTGGCCGCCATCGAGCGGGGGATCGCCGTCCTCGTCGAGAAGCCGCTCGCCCCGACGGTCGACGAGGCCCTCCAGATCGTGGCCGCGTCGCGGGCGACCGGGGTCCCGGTCCAGGTCGGACACGTCGAGCGCTTCAATCCCGCCGTCCGCGAGCTGGGCCGCCTGCTCGGCGAGGGCTGGCTGTCGACGGTCTATGCCATCACCTCCCGGCGCGCGGGCCCCTTCCCGGCCCGAATCCGCGACGTCGGCGTGACCATCGACCTCGCCACCCACGACGTGGACATCTGCTCGTGGATCGCCGGCGAGCGTCCGCTGCGGGTCCACGCCGAGACCGCCCAGCGGATCCACGCCGACCACGAGGACCTCCTGTTCGGCCTGCTCCATTTCCCGTCGGGCGTCGTCGCCCAGCTCGACGTGGACTGGCTCACCCCGGCCAAGCGCCGGCAACTCGTCGTCGTCGGCGAGGAGGGCATGTTCGAGCTCGACTACCTGACCCAGCGGCTGACCTTCACGCGGGCCACTGACACGACGAATCCGCGGCTCATCGGCGGGTACGCCCCGACCTTCGAGGGCGAGGTGGCCGACCTCCCCGTGCCGACCGGCGAGCCACTCGCCCTGGAGCACGACGCCTTCCTGCGCGTCGTCCGCGAGGGCGGGCGGCCCGAGGTGGATGCCGAGGACGGCCTGTGGGCCGTCGGCATTGCCAATGCGCTGCTCGATTCGGCGGCCGGTCGCGAGGTCGTCGGGCTCGATGGACTGGCTGCGCGGTTCATCTCCGCGTGAGCCGGGACGTCCGTCTCGAGAAACGAGCCTTCGGTATCGCGTGCGCGACCTGACCCGCCGTTCCGGCCGATGAGTTCGCCCCAGGCTTCCGGTCCCGGCTGGATCGTCATCCGCGAGGGTCGCAACCAGCGCTGGGGCGGCGAGCTGCGCCGCCGCCAGATCTTCAGCCGACTCGCCGAGCGTACCGATGCCCGGGTCATCGAATCGGGCTGGTATCCGAACCTGATCCGGCGCGCGGCGTTCGGCGACAGGTTCGCGTTGGTGCCCGGGCCGCTCCTGCGGTTCCTCCCCGGGCCGCAGCCGCGGCCGCGGTTCGCGGCATCCGAAAAGCTGCGGGACCGCCTGCTCGATGCCGCGATCGCGGTGACCGACCCGGCGGTCGTTGCGGTGTACGACGATCCCGTCGCCCAATCGCACGCCCTGGGCGTCAATCGGGACCCCGCCTGGCTCGCGGAGGTCGCGGCGCGCCAACGTCGGAACGTCGAGGCCTTCCGCTGGCAGGTCGTGCCCACCCGGTCGTTCGCCGAACTCGCGAATCTCGACCTGGACCGGGTCATCGTGGGTGGCAACGGGACCGACGTGCAGCGCATCAGGGTGGGGCCGTGGCCGGATCGCCCGGTCGTCGGCCTGGTCTCCGGGGCGGCACCGGGGCGCGGCATCGAGACGCTCGTGGATGCCGTCGCGGCCGCCCGGATCGATGTTCCCGAGATCGAGCTGTGGATGTGGCTGATCGCGACCGGGGATGACAGCGCCCGATACCTCGACGGCCTCCGCTCGGAGCATCGCGACCACCCCTGGGTGCACATCGGCGATGCCGCGCATGGGGAGCTGGGCGAGGCCCTGGCGCACGCGTCGATCCTCTGCATCCCCCATCCGCCGAACGACTACATGGATGTCGCCCTGCCGGTCAAGCTGTTCGATTCGCTGGCCGCGGGCAGGCCGATCCTCGTGACGCCACGCACCGAGACCGCCGCCATCGTCCGGGGCCTCGATGTCGGCGTCGTCAGCGATGGCGATCGGCCGGACGACCTGGCCGAGGCGATCGTCGAGCTCATCGGAGACCCGGATCGCATGTATGCCCTCGGGGCACGGGCCCGCCTGGCCGCCGAGGAGCGCTTCGACTGGCGGATCGTCGGGGATCGGATCGCGGATGCCGTCCTCAGCCGGGAGGGGGGTTCGGGCCCGATCGATGCGGCCGCGGCCGCGCCCGCGGCCGGGCCTGCCGCCGGCACCGGCACCCCATGAGCCGCTCTCCCGGTCCTCCCCGCGTATCCTCAGGAGCACCTCGATCCGGCTGCCATCGACCGGTCCGAACCATGCGGAGGGATCGCACCACATGAGCATCGTCTCCCGCCCGAGCGTCGGGGGAAGCCTGCTGGGCGGCTCGATCGTGCTGCCGGCCAACGCCTGCACGCACGCGTTGCCGCCTCGGGTCACCCGGCCGTGGTCGGGGGAGCCCGGAACCGCCGGCACCGTGGCGGTCGTCGGTGCCGGCAAGATGGGCCTGCCGCTCGCGGCGCAGTTCGCCGGTCACGGCTGGGATGTCATCGCGGTGGATGTCCAGCAAGCGGTGGTCGACGCGATCAACGAGGGCCGGTCCCACATCGGGGACGAGCCGGGTGTCGCCGATCTTGTCGCGGAGGCCCACGCGGCCGGACGCCTGCGCGCCACGCTCGACGGCGCCGCAGCCGCTGCAGCGGCGGATGTCGTCGTCCTCATCGTGCCGGTCATGCTCGACGCCGACCACCAGCCGGACTACGGCTACATGGATGCCGCCGTCGCGGCCATTGCCCCGGGCGTCCATGCCGGGAGCCTCGTGATCTTCGAGACCACGCTGCCGGTGGGCGACACGCGAATGCGGTTCGCCCCGCAGCTTGAGGCGGTGACGGGGCTCCGGGCCGACGAGGACTTCCTTGTCGCGTTCTCGCCGGAGCGGCTGTACTCGGGCGCGGCGCTTCGCAATCTCGCGACCTACCCGAAGCTCGTCGGCGGCCTCGGGCCGCGCTCGACGCAACGTGCGGCGGCGTTCTACGACGGCGTGCTCGACGCCGAGGTCGTGGCGATGTCGTCGGCCGAGGCCGCCGAGTTCTCCAAGCTGGCCGATACGACGTATCGGGACGTCAACATCGCGCTCGCGAACGAGTTCGCGGCCTATGCCGATCGGGTTGGCGTGGACATCCGCGAGGTCATCAGCGCGGCCAACAGCCAGCCCTACAGCCACATCCACCAGCCGGGCCTCGGCGTGGGCGGCCACTGCATCCCCGTCTACCCGCACTTCCTGCTGTCGCGGGCGCCGGAGCTGTCGATCGTCGCCCGTTCCCGCGACGTCAACGATGGCCAGATCCAGATCGCCCTCGACGAGATCCGGGCTCGCGTCGGCGGACTGGAAGGTGCCTCGGTGCTGGTCCTTGGCCTCACCTATCGCGAAGGCGTCCACGAGCTTGCATATTCCCGGGCCCTGCCGCTCATCGATGCCCTCGTTGCCGCCGGCGCGCACGTTTCCGCCCACGACCCGCTCCTGACCGACGAGGAGATCCGGGCCCGCGGTGCCGAGCCGTACGCGTGGGGATCGGCATCGAACGCCCAGGCGATCGTGACCCAGACCGCCGACGCGCGCTGGCGCGAGCTCGATGCCGCGTGGTTCCCGCGTCTCGCGGTCCTCGTCGACGGGCGCAACAGCCTGTCGGCAGTGGCCCTCCCGGCGGGCGTCGCGTACCGGGGGATCGGCACGGGGCCACGAACCTGAGGTAGGCAGGGTCCGCTCTCGCCACACCGCCGCATCCGGCGGACCCGTCGGGCTACCCTGTCGGGGTGAAGATCGCCAGCATCGTCGGAACGCGACCTCAGCTCATCAAGGCAGCCGCCCTGCAGCCCGCCCTGCGGGCACGGCACGACGAGATCTTCATCGACACCGGCCAGCACTGGGACGAGTCGATGGCAGGGTCGTTCTTCGATGAGCTCGGTCTGGCACAACCGGACTTCAGCCTCGGGGCCGGCGGCGGAACGCACGCGAAGCAGACGGCCGCGATGCTCCTGCGCCTCGAGCCGATCCTGCGCGACACCCGCCCTGACGCCGTCCTCGTCTTTGGCGACACGAATTCGACGCTCGCTGGGGCCCTCAGCGCGGCCAAGCTCGGCCTTCCGGTCGCCCATGTCGAGGCGGGCCTGCGGAGCTTCGACCGACGGATGCCCGAGGAGCTCAATCGCGTCGTGGCCGACCACCTCGCGACGTGGTCCTTCGCGCCGACGCCGACTGCGGTCGAGAACCTCCGCGCCGAGGGGATCACGAGCGGCGTCGTCATGGTCGGCGACCTGATGCAGGACCTCGCCGCCCGGGTCTCGGCAGAGGTTCGCGAACCGGCTGCCCTCGATCCGATCACGGCGCGCCTCGGCGTGACGCTCGCCCCGGGCGCTTACCTATTCGCGACCGTCCATCGCCAGGAGAACCGCGAGCGGCCGGCGATGGCCAGCTGGACCGCCATCCTCGCCGGGGCCGCCACGCCGGATCGACCGGTGGTCCTGGCCCTGCACCCGGGGACACGAGCCGCCATGGATGGGGCAGGAATCAGTTGCGGGCCAAACGTCTGGATGGTAGATCCGCAGGGCTACCGGACGTCACTGGCACTGCAGCTCCACGCCGCAGGCGTCCTCACGGATTCCGGCGGTGTCCAGCGCGAGTCGGCCTGGCTCGGCGTTCCGTGCCTGGTGCTTCGCGAGACCACGGAGTGGAACGAGGCTGTGTCCGGATCCGACGGGCGGATGGTAGTCGTGGGCCTGGATGCGAATCGGGCTCGTACGGAGCTCGATCGGCTCGCGCCACCCGACCAGGCACCAGCGCAGGCGGCCGCTCGTGCCGGCTCGCTCGTCCTGCGGCCTGCCGGGGCTGCCGACGCGATCGTCGCCGCCCTGGACCACCTGCCCACTGGGACGGCGCCCTGAGCACCGTCCCCGGTCCCGTGATGCGGCGCGTCGTGATGTTCGTGCTGAACGACGTCCGCTGGGACGTGCGGGTCCAACGGGAGGCGACCACGCTCGCCGAGGCCGGCTACGAGGTCACGATCGTCGGCCGCCCGGCTGATCCGCTCGCGACCGTCGTCGAGCGAGAGCGCTGGAATGGCGTCGATATCGTTCGCGTCCCCGTTCCCGGCCGCGTCCGTCGCCGACTGCTCGCCGCCGGAGGGGGTCGCGGCTCCACCGCGCGAGGACACGGCTCCGCCCAGCCCGCGACCAGGGATGGGCCGGCCGCCCATGCCGGGACCCCGGGGGTTCGGCCTGCCCGATCTGCATTCCGCCCTGCGGTCCGGGCCATCCGCCTCGCTTCGCGCCTGCCACTCGTCGGCGGACTCGTGCGCGGACTGGACCTCCTCGTTCGCTGGCGGTTCGGAACGGTCTCCTGGGGCCGTGCGGCCGCGGCCGCTTCACCGGTCGCCGCGGTCTGGCACGGCCACGACCTGACGGGCATCCCGGCCGCGCTCGAGGCGCAGCGCCGCCACGGGGGGCGTCTGGTCTATGACGCGCACGAGCTGTTCACGGAAGCCGGTGACACGGCCTCGCGACCGGGTTGGGCACGCGGGGTGCTCCGACGCTACGAGGCCCGTGCGATCCGCCACGCCGACGCCGTGATCGCCGTGAACGACGGACTCGCGCACGAGCTCGGTGCGATCGCGACCCCGCGCCGGATGCTCGTGGTTCGCAACACGCCACCCGCGCCTCCTGGCGGATTTCCGGCAGCCGCGCCTTCCGCGTCCCGGCCGGACCACCTCCGGGCGGCCCTGGGCCTGGCGCCCGACACGAGGATCATCCTGTACCACGGTGGGCTGCTCCCCGATCGAGGCCTGCCGGAGCTGATCCGCGCCATGGCAACGCCGGGCCTCGAGCGAGCCCACCTGGTGCTGATGGGCTCGGGTCCGATGGGCCCCGCACTGGACCGGCACATCGCCGCGACCCCCGATCTCGCCGCACGCGTCCACCGGCTTCCGCCCGTTCCGCCGACCGACCTCGGCTCGTGGGTCGCGTCGGCCGACGTCGGCGCCATGCCGAACCAGCCGCGGACCGCCAACGAACGGATCTCCACCCCCAACAAGCTGTACGAGTGCCTCGCCGCCGGGATCCCGGTCGTGTCGTCCGACTTCCCGGAGCGCCGGCGGATCATCGCCGACGATCCGGATGGGCCCCTCGGCGCCCTGTGCGACCCGACCGATCCGTCCTCGATAGGGGTTGCCCTGCGCTCGATCCTGGACCTGGATGCCGCGGCGACGGCGGCCCTTCGCGCTCGGTGCCTGACGGCGGCACGAGAGCGATGGAACTGGGAATCGCAGTCGGCCGGCCTGCTGGCGCTGTACGCCGACCTCGTCGGAGACGCGGCGCGCGTCACGGGCTCCGTGGCGGACGCCGGGACTGCGCCGGTCCCCCAGCGCGTGACCTTCGTCCTGCCATCGAGCGGCGCCTTCGATGCCCGCACCCGCCGGATGGCCCTCGGGCTCGGGGAACGCGGCCACGACGTCCTGGTGATCGCCCGCGCCGAGGCGGGGCTCCCTACTCGCGAAGTCCTCGCGCCTGGCGTCGCGTTGCGCCGGGTCAACGCCGGCACGGCGCCCGCGGCGTCCGCTGGCGGCGGGGGACCGACGCGCTTCCTGGCCACGCTGGCGCGGATGGCCCGGACGGCTGCTCGCAGCAGGACGCAGGCGCGCTCGGCGCGGACCGTCGATCGCCACGCGGCGATCTACCACGCGATGGGTTTCCTGGCCCTGCCGGTGGCGGTCGACCTTGCCCGTCGTGCGGAAGCCCCGTTCGTCTACGACGCGCGCGACCTGTACTCGGAGGGCAACAACATCGCGAGGCTGCCGGGTCCGCTCCGGGCCCTGTTCATCCGGCGCGAGCGATCCTGGGCGCGTCGGGCTGCCGCGATCCTGACCGTGAACGAGTCGCTGGCGGATGAGCTCGAACAACGACTTGGCGTCGCCCGCCCGACCGTCGTCCTCAACACGCAGACCACCTACGAGCCACCGAATCCGCGGCCCGACCACCTCCGCGCGACGCTCGGGCTCGCCCCCGGAACGCCGGTCGTGCTCTATCACGGTGGCTTCATGCGCGACCGGGGCCTGCCCGAGGTCATCGCCGCGATGCGGGACTCGGGACTCGAATCGGCCCACCTGGTCCTGATGGGCACCGGCGACCTCGAGCAGCGGCTCGCCGATCTCGCCGCGGATCCTGCCCTGGGCGGCCGGGTCCACGTCCTGCCGCCGGTACCACCGATGGAACTCCTGGACTGGGTCGCCTCGGCCGACGTCGGCGTCATGGCCAACCAGCCCCGCACCATCAACGAGCGCCTGTCCACCCCGAACAAGCTCTTCGAGTGCCTCGCGGCCGGCACGCCCGTGGTGTCGTCAGACTTCCCGGAGCGGCGGCGGATCATCATCGACGACCCCGACGGCCCGCTCGGCGCGGTCTGCGACCCGACCGACCCCGCGGCCATCGGCGCTGCCATCCGATCGATCCTCGACCTCGATTCAGGGGCAGCCGCCGAGCTGCGGGAACGCTGCCGTCGCGCGACGGCCGCTCGCTACAGCTGGGATACGCAGTTCGCGAGGCTCCTGGGGGCCTATGGACGCGTGACCGGGATGCCCTGGTAACGCGCGGGCCCGGCGCTGGGCTGCGGGCGCTACAGGACTCCGGTGAGCCGATGCTTGGCGGCTTCCTCTTCCTTCGCGAGCCGTGACGCTTCCATGTGCTCCTGGTGCAGCGCCACGACCTCGGCGGGATCGCCATCGGCGACGACGCGTCCCTGTTCGAGGAGCATCGCGCGGTTGCAGAAGATCGTCACCCAGTGCATGTCGTGGGTGACCAGCACGATGCCCTTGGCCGCGGCGATCAGCTCCTCGATCCGCTGCCGGCTCTTCTCGCGGAACGACTGATCGCCGGTCGCGAGGACCTCGTCCACGAGCAGCACGTCGGGATCCACCGCGGTCGCGATCGAGAATCCGAGGCGAGCCCGCATGCCCGACGAGTAGGTCTTGAGGGCGGCATCGATGAACGGCCCGATGTCGGCGAACTCGACGATATCCGGTAGGCGCCGCCGCATCTCCCGATCCTCGATCCCCATGAAGGCACCGGCGAGGAGGATGTTGTCGATGCCGGTCAGGTCGGGGTCGAAGCCCGCCCCGAGGGTGAGCAGGCTCGAGACCTTGCCCCGCATCGTGACCCGGCCCTCGGACGGTTCGATGATCCCCGCGAGGACCTGGAGCAGGGTGCTCTTGCCGGCGCCATTGGGACCGATCACCGCGAGCGATTCCCCGTGGTCGACTTGGAAGTCCACGTCGTGGAGCGCCCAGAAGTGCGTCGGTCCCTCGCGGCGCCTGAGCGCCTGCGAGAAGGTCTGGCGGACGGTCGTCTTGCGCGTCAGGCGGAGGTTGTAGCGGACGCCCAGGTTCCGCGCCTCGATGGCGGGCAGCGTCGCGTCGGCGGCGGCACGAACGGTCATCGGGACACCGTCACAGGACCTTGGCGAACGAGGGTTCCAGGCGCTTGAACACGTACGTGCACACGGCAAGCAGGGCGAGTGACAGGACCAGCAGGACGAGCAGTCCTGCCCACGACGGCGGCCGGCCCTCGTAGATCACGGCCCGGTACGCCTCGAACAGGATGCTGAACGGGTTGAGCCCGAACACGACGGCGACCTCGGGGTGGTTGGCGGACACCTTGCTGACCTGGGCGGCGGAGTACAGGGCGGGCGACAGGTAGAACCACAGGCGCAGGACGTGGCGGGCCACGTTGCCGACGTCGCGGAAGAAGACGTTGATCGCCGACGCCAGGATCGCCAGCCCGAGGGTGAACGCGAACTGGACGATGGCCACGAGCGGGATGAGGACCAGCGTCCAGGCCAGCCGATCCCGGTAGAACAGCAGGATCATCACCACGAGCGGGATGAGCCCGAACGCGAAATTCACGATCCCGGAGACGGTCGCAGCGACCGGCAGGACGATCTTTGGAAAATGGACCTGCTTGATGATCCGCTCGCGGGCGACCACGGACAGGATCGAGTCGTTGATCGCCGACGAGAACCACTTCCAGGGCAGGATGGCGGCGAACACGAACAGCGGGTAGTCCTCGTTCGCGACGTCCGATCGCCCCCCAACGAGGAGCGTGACGAACACGACGTAGACGCCCATCTGCAGGAGGGGATCGAGGATCCACCAGACGTTGCCGAGGATCGTATCCGCCCCGTGCTTGCTCAGGTCGGCCTGGACGAGGTAGCGCGTCAGGCGCCGGCGTGACCAGATGTCGGTGAGCCCGGAGAGGATGAGGCGGAGGGCATTCGGGCGGCCGCCGCCGTAGGAGGCGACGGGCGTGTCCAGGGTCGTCGTCATGCGGGGCGTACGGTAGCATGCCCTACCGCTACACTCCGGCCGATGACCGATCCCCGGACCGGCCCGATTTCCGGGCACCTCGCGACCTCGCGGCCGGCCCGCTCCGCGTCGGACAACCGGTCCGGGTCCCGCCTCCGGCTCCTCGCGCAGCGGGTGCCCATCGGTTCCATCCGGTGACCGGCCGCTGGCACCGGCTTCGAGATCGCGAGACCGGCCTGGTCCCGCGGATCCGGCTCGCGGTCGGCGTCCTCGCCTCGAGCGTCGGGGATCGACGCCAATGGCGGTCGCTGCCGATCGACTTCGCGACGGCGCTCCTTGCGCCGATCCGGGTCCCCGGGCCTCCGGCGCCTCCCATGGCGGCCCGTGACTGGTCGCCCCAACCCGAGGCGGCCGGGGCCCGACTTCGCCGGGCCGCCCAGCGTTGGGCGAATGGGAGGACGGCACGTCCGGCGTTCGCGGTCATCGCCGACGACGACGACCTCGCGGCGTGGGGACGATCAGGCTGCCTGATCGAAGTGCGTCCCGAGGACTGGGCGATCACGCTCGAGCGGACCGAGGCCGCGGGTTCACCCCCGGGCGCCCTGCTCGTGACCTCGACGCGGGCCGGCACTCACGGCGCGTGGGCCTTCCGCCTCGGCGCGGTCGCGCATCCGGACGCGTTCCTCGAGCGCGACGTCGCCGCGCTGGTGGCGTGGTTTGCCGACCGGGGCCTGCCGTCGATCTTCCTCGTGACCGACGACCGGCCCGGCGCCGCGACCGACTGGGGCGCCGTTGGGCGGCTCTTCGATCTCGTCCTCGCTCCCAGCGAGGACTTGGCCCGCGCCCTCTCGGCTCGCCCGGATCGGCGGGGGATCGAAGCCCGCGTGAGCACAGCCGCGGGGCTCGAGGATGTCCTGGCCGCCATCGGGTCGCCGGCATGACCCGCCGCGTCTGCCTGTACTCCCCGGCCGATCTCAATCGCGTCATCGGGTCATCGATCTGGGTCCAGTCGGTGGCCGAGACGTTCCACGCCGGCCCCGACGTCGAGGTCGTCCTCCCGCTGCGCGCCCCCGAGCGAAACCGGTTGATCACGGACAGGATCCGGCGCCTGCCGCGCGTGACCCTGGTCGACCCGCGCCGGCAGCGGCGGTTCGTGCCGGCCTCGGGCCTGTATGCCGCCGAAGCCCTCGATCTCATCGAGACCCTCCATCGCGAGCGCCCATTCGATGCGATCGTCCTCCGCACCTTCGCCCTGTGCCTCGCCGCGATCGCCCGCCCGGGGCTTCGTGCGTGCCTGTGGAGCACCTACGTCCTCGAGCCCGAGCGAGACATCACGGACCCGGCCCACGTCGCCGACCTGACCTCGATCGCCACGGCCAGCCGGTACGTCGTCGTCCAGTCGGAGGAGATGCGCGCCCTGTTCGAGGCCGCGGTCCCGGCCGGTCGGGGCAAGACGATCATCCTGCCCCCGGCAATCCCACCTGTCGGGAACGAGGGCGCGCCGGCCACGCTGCCTCCCCCGGCCAGGCGGCTGTTCTACGCCGGAAAGTTCCACCCGTTCTATCCG